>CAYVYD010000233.1:0-4525 GCA_964454415.1 uncultured Hyphomicrobiaceae bacterium
GTGCCCGCGACGGCGACCTCGCCGCGCAGGATGAGATCGCGGGCGCCGGCGCGGCTCCGCGCCAGTCCGCGCTCCACCATCACCTGATCGAGACGCTTGCGGGATCCGGGCGCGGCCAAGTCCTGAAGGTCCGGACCGTCAGGCGCGTTCGCCGGTCTCGGCCGTACGCTCGCGCCCCAGCGCCGCGAACACCGTCTCGACGATAGCGGCGGCGTCGAGGCCGGCCTGGGCGTACATCGCGGCCGGCTTATCGTGGTCGATGAAACGGTCGGGGAGCGTCATGGGCCGCACCTTGAGGCCCGAATCGAGCAGACCGTCCTTGGCGAGGAACTGCAGCACGTGCGAACCGAAGCCGCCGATCGAGCCTTCCTCGATGGTGATCAGCACCTCGTGGTGCCGCGCCAATTGGCGCACGAGATCCTCGTCCAGCGGCTTGGCGAAGCGGGCGTCGGCGACGCTCGCCGAGAGCCCATAGGCGGTAAGCTGATCGGCCGCCTTCAAGCATTCCTGCAACCGCCCGCCGAGCGACAGCAGCGCGATCGCCGACCCCTCCCGCATGATACGCCCCTTGCCGATCTCGAGCGGCTTGGGCCGCTTGGGCAATTCCACGCCTATGCCCTCGCCGCGCGGATAACGGAAGGCGCTCGGCCGGTCGTCGATCGCCGCCGCCGTCGCCACCATGGAAACCAGCTCCGCCTCGTCGGCGGCGGCCATCACCACGAAGCCCGGCAGCGTCGAGAGATAGGTGACGTCGAAGGCGCCCGCATGGGTCGGCCCGTCGGCGCCCACCAGCCCCGCCCGGTCGATGGCAAAGCGCACGGGAAGCCGCTGGATGGCGACGTCGTGGACCACCTGGTCGTAGGCGCGCTGCAGGAAGGTCGAGTAGATGGTTGCGAAGGGCTTGTAGCCTTCCGCCGCGAGACCGGCCGAGAAGGTGACGGCGTGCTGCTCGGCGATGCCGACGTCGAAGCACCGGTCTGGATAGGCCTCGGCGAACTTGTCGAGCCCCGTTCCCGACGGCATCGCCGCGGTGACCGCGACGATCTTCTTGTCGCGCTTGGCCTGGTCGATGAGGGCGCCGGCGAACACCTTGGTGTAGGAGGGCGCCTTGGGGGCGGACTTCTCCTGTGCGCCGGTGACGACGTTGAAGCGGGCGACGCCGTGGAACTTGTCGGCCGACTCCTCCGCCGGCTGGTAGCCCTTGCCCTTCTGGGTGACCACGTGGACCAGGATGGGTCCGTCCTTGGCGTCGCGTACGTTGCGCAGAACGGCAAGGAGGTGATCCAGATTGTGCCCGTCGATCGGGCCCACGTGATAGAAGCCGAGCTCCTCGAACAGCGTGCCGCCGCTCCAGAAGCTGCGCGTATATTCCTCGGCGCGGGCGGCGCGGCGTTCCCAGTTCTTCGGCAGCTTCTTGGCGAGCTGCTTCGCCCAATTCCGCAATTGCCGGTAGGTGCCGCCGGAGATGAGGCGGGCGAGATAGGTGCTCATGGCGCCGACCGGCGGGGCGATCGACATGTCGTTGTCGTTGAGGACCACGATCAGCCGCGAATTCATCGCGCCTGCATTGTTCATCGCCTCGTAGGCCATGCCGGCGCTCATGGCGCCGTCGCCGATGACGCAGACGACGTTGTGCTTCTTGCGCGAGAGGTCGCGGGCCACGGCCATGCCGAGGCCAGCCGATATGGAGGTCGAGGAGTGCGCCGCGCCGAAGGGGTCGTACTCGCTCTCGGCCCGCTTGGTGAAGCCGGAGAGCCCACCCCCCTGGCGGAGCGTGCGAATGCGGTCCCGTCTTCCGGTCAGGATCTTGTGGGGATAGGCCTGGTGGCCGACATCCCAGACGAGCTTGTCGCGCGGCGTGTCGAACACCTTGTGGATGGCGACGGTGAGCTCGACGACGCCGAGCCCCGCCCCCAGATGTCCGCCAGTGACCGACACCGCGTCGATGGTCTCCTGGCGCAGCTCGTCGGCCAGCTGGGGGAGATCCTCGTCCGCGATCTTGCGCAGGTCATTGGGCGTCTTGATCCGGTCAAGCAAGGGGGTTTTCGATGGTTCGCTCACACGTCACCTGAGGGTCGAGGATAAGGAATTGCCGCGGCGTATCCGCCGCCGACCGGATACCGCCAACACCAGACCGATCGAACATGTGTGTGCACTATAGACCAATCGAAGGTCAACCGGGGGCTGCCGGGGTCCGCTTTTAGTCGAAAGTGCCGCATCAGCCCAAGTGAATTAGCCGTGAGCTGCCCCGCGCGCCACGCGAAAAATCCCCGCGCGATCTTGAACTCTCTTCAGATGCCATTGCAAATCATTCTCAATTATGCTTGAATTTACTTGTCCACGGTGACACGCCGGCCAAAGCCGCATCGACAGCGGTCAAACGGAACACATGCCCCAAAAGAGCTTCTCGTTGCTGAGGCGCCTGCTGAACAGGCGACGTCTGCTGACAATGGGGTTTGCGACCGTCGGCGGCGCTATGTTGGCGCGCGGCGTGCAGGCGCAGACGCCGGACGACCCGCACGCCTCGCTCCCCGGCCGCGACGCGCATGGCGGCAACCAACTGGCGGGATCCATCGATCATTCGCGCAACGGATTTGATCCCATGCAATTGCTGAGGGAATGGGAAACGGGCCGCGTTTCAAGCACGTCCGACGGCCGCCGCATCCGCGAATTCAGCATCACCGTGATCGAGAGGGAAATCGAAATCGCGCCCGGCGTGAAATTCCCCGCTTGGACCTATAACGGGCGCGTTCCCGGACCGTCCTTACGCGCGACCGAGGGTGATCTCATACGCATCGAATTCACCAATGCCGGAAGCCACGATCACAGCATTCATTTCCATGGCATACACGCCGCCCGCATGGATGGCGTCCCCGGCGCGGGCCAAGTCGCTCCGGGTGAGACGTTCATTTATGAATTCGAAGCCAAACCCTTTGGTTGCCATCTCTATCACTGCCACACCTTTCCGCTGAAGCGGCATCTACACAAGGGGCTTTACGGCGCCTTCATCATCGATCCCGATCCCGCGCGCCACCCGGAAAACGCCGCAGCCGCCAAGAGCCGGCTTCTTGGCGCGCCCGAAAACGCGGCATGGCAAGAGTTCATTATGGTGATGAACGGATTCGACACCAACTTCGACGACGAAAACGAATTCTACGCGATCAACTCCATCGCCTTTGCATATCAAAAGGCACCAATCCCGCTGGAAAAGGACCGGCCCGTTAGGATCTACCTGATCAATGTCACCGAGTTCGACCCAATCAATTCACTTCATTTGCATGGAAATTTTTTCGATTATTTCGATCAAGGCACGAGCCTGACGCCAACCACGCCAACGATCGACACGGTGATGCAGTGCCAGGCGCAACGCGGCATCCTGGAGTTCAGTTTCGCCAACCATGAACCGGGCCGCTACATGTTTCACGGCCACCAGTCGGAATTCGCCGAACTCGGTTGGATGGCGACGTTCGACGTGGCATGAGCGATGCCGATCCGCGCCACTCTCGCGATCCCCGTTATCCTGATTACCGCGCTTGTCGCGATATTTTTGATTGCGCGACCATTCGACTTTCTGAACAAGGGAGCGCCACCCGGCGAGTCGTTGGCCGTCGAGCGCGTCCAACTGGATGAACGCGGCATTCACGCCACCATCCGGGCATCCGGCGCGGAGTCCGTCGCCATTGCCCAGGTTCAGGTCGACGGCGCCTATCGCGCCTTTTCGATCACGCCCGATCGACCCCTCGGCTATCTGAGGTCCGCGACAATCGACATTCCCTATCCCTGGGTGACCGGGGAGACCCATCACCTGACCTTCGTCACGTCAACCGGCGCGACGTTCGAGCACACGGTCGAAGTCGCCGTTTCGACGCCCGGCAAAGGCCTCGGCGATCTCGCCGGCCTAGCGCTGGTCGGTCTGTTCGTCGGGTTTGTGCCGATTGTCATCGGCTACGGCTTCTATCCAGCGCTCGACAGCTTCGGTGACTCCGGCCGCGAGTTTGCCTTTTCGCTCACCGTTGGCCTGCTCGTCTTTCTGCTCGTGGACACCATCGGCGAGGGCCTGGAGGCCGCCCAACAGGCCGCCGCAGGCTTCAGAGCTCACTTGATGGTTTGGCTCGCCGCGGTGCTGACGGCGCTCACGCTTCTCGCCGTGGGACGAAGGAGCGGCAGCCCCCCCGAGGGAGCCTCGCTGGCGCTCTTCATCGCCATCGGCATCGGCGCGCACAATCTGGGCGAAGGCCTGGCGATCGGCGCCTCCTTTGCGACCGGCGAGATCGCGTTGGCCTCCTTCCTCATCTTGGGATTCGCCCTGCACAACGTGACCGAGGGAATCGCCATCTCAGCTCCCATCGACAGGCGCGCCATATCGCTCGCCACGTTGTTCTGGCTGGCCGTGATCGCGGGCGGGCCGGCCATTGCGGGCACGATGACGGGTGCCTTCGCTTTTTCGCCGTTTTGGACCGCGCTGGCCTTCGGAATTGGGGCCGGCGCAATCATTCAGGTCCTCGTCGAGATTTGCGGAGCGATC
>CAYVYD010000234.1:0-4521 GCA_964454415.1 uncultured Hyphomicrobiaceae bacterium
CGGTCTTGCGCCCCACCCCGGGCAGCGCCTCGAGCGCCTCGCGGGCGCGCGGCACATGGCCGCCGTGCCGCTCCACCAGGATGCGGCTGAGCGCGATGAGGTTCCGGGCCTTGGCGTTGAAAAGCCCGATGGTCTTGATGAAGCCCTTCAGCCGCGCCTCGCCCAGCTCGAGCATCTTGACCGGCGTATCGGCGAGCGCGAACAGCGGCCCCGTCGCCTTGTTGACGCCGACGTCGGTGGCCTGCGCCGACAGCACCACGGCGACCAGCAGCGTGTAGGGATTGATGTAGTCGAGCTCGCCCTTCGGCGCCGGGTTGGCGCTAGCGAGGCGGCCGTAGAAGGCTTCGACGTCGGCGGCTTTCATGGCGGTCCAGCTTATCTCAAAACCCGTTCCAGGGTGTTGCCCCGGTTCGGCCCGATGCCTCAAGGGCCTCCATCCCGTTCGCCCTTCGGGACAGTGCCGAACCGGATGCTATCCGGCGCGGACAAGTATTTTCCGAGACCTGTAAATGCGCTAGCCTGTGTCTTGAACCGTTCTCATTCGCAACACCTGTTGTTCGCCAGACGAGGCGATGACGGAGCGCCCGATGGACGACATGCCCGACCGCAGGGAATCCGGAGAGCCGGTGTTCCGCGCCGAACTTCGGCCGCACCGCAGCGCCAGCGTCCGCGCCTTCAACGTCATCATCCTCGCCCTGCTCGCCATCTTCATCCCGACGGCGATCGCTTTCGTCGCCGCCGGCGCGTGGCCGGTCACCGGCTTCATGGGCTTCGAGCTGTTGCTGCTCTACGGTGCCTTCCGGCTCAACCAGCTGCGCGGCTCGACGGTCGAAACCATCGACCTGACGCGGCGGACTCTCACCGTCGAGCGGATCGACCACTGGGGCCAGCGCCGGAGGTGGAGCCTGCAGCCGCAGTGGACGCAAATCACCCTCGCCGAGCGCAAGGGCGGCCACGGCCGGCTCGAATTGCGCTCGCGCGGGCAATCCTTGGTGATCGGCGAGTTCCTGACCCTCGACGAGCAGGTGGAATTCTCGCTGGCGTTGAAGCAGGCGGTGGCGAGGGTGACCGGTCCGTGCCGGCCTGAGCCGCAGACGGCGTGAGCGGTCGCCGCCGCCCACGACCCGTCGCCCATTTCATCGGCTATTTCATTCCCAGCACGTCGCGCATGGAATAGAAGCCGGGCTTCCGGCCCCTGGTCCACTTGACGGCGAGTATGGCGCCCCTGGCGAACACCGCCCGCGTGGTGGCGAGATGGGCGAGCTCAAGGCGTTCGCCGGTGCCGGCGAAGATTACCCGATGCTCGCCGGCGACGTCGCCGCCGCGCAGCGCGGCGAAGCCGATGGCGCCCCGGCGGCGCGGCCCGGTGATGCCGTCGCGGCCGCGCTCGGAGGTGCCCTCCAGCTTCACCTTGCGGCCCCGCGCCGCCGCTTCGCCCAAGGCCAGCGCGGTGCCGGAGGGCGCGTCGACCTTCATGCGATGATGCATCTCGACGATCTCGATGTCGTAGTCGGGGCCGAGAGCCGCCGCCGCCTGCTCGGCGAGTCCGAGCAGCAGGTTGACGGCGGCGCTCATGTTGGCGGCCTGGACGACCACCGCCTTCTTCGATGCCTTGCGCAGCGCCTCGAGGTGCTTCTTCTCCAATCCCGTGGTGCCGATCACCAGCGAGACGCCGGTCTGGCCGGCCAGCCGGGCGTGGGCCAGCGCGGTCGCCGGGGCGGTGAAGTCGACCACCACGTCGGAAGCCTTGAACAGCGCCGCCGGATCGTCGCCGACGAACACGCCGGCCGGGTCGAAGCCGGCCTGGGCGGCGACGTCCTGGCCGATCGCCGGGTTGATCGGCTGCTCGCAGCCGCCGGCCAGCCTGAGGTCGGGGCTGGCCAGCACCTCGGCGATCACCATCCGGCCCATGCGCCCGGCGCAGCCGGCGATGCCTACTCTGAGCGCCTTCATGGCCTAGCTCTCCCGCTCCCGTTCGGGCTTTCCCCGGGGGCCGCCAAGCTACACCACGGGCGGCCGGCTCCGCCACTGGGACGCCGAGAGTCGCCGGCGGGCGCCGGCGGGCGGCCCGGGGAAGGGCCCGCGGGAACCGCCGGACCCGCTACGCCGTCGCATCGGCCGCCACGGCGCAACGGATTGATTTCAGGGATCGATCCGCCCGGCGGCGGACCCAGGGCCAAAAGAAAATGTCGGCCGATGTAAGCATTTGTCGCGTATATCCCTTTACATCATGTAGAACGTATGCTAACGTAACCTCCAACAATGGAGGTTGCGATGGCTAAGTCATTCACAATCATGGACTTTCAAACCCGCTTCCCAAGCGATGACGTGTGCCTGGACCATCTTATGCGTGTCAGGTTCGGGGAAACCTTGGATTGCCCTAATCCCAAGTGCGGGAGGCGTGGCAAATTCCACAGGGTCAAGAAGCGGCCCCTCTACGAGTGCGCGTGGTGCGGGTTCCAGGTTAGCCCAATGGCTGGGACACCCTTTGAGCGCACCCATACGCCCTTGGCCAAGTGGTTTTACGCGATGTACCTGTTTACGTCGTCTCGGCATGGCGTCCCCGCCAAGGAATTGCAACGCCAGTTGGGCGTGACCTATAAGACCGCTTGGCGCATGGGCCATGAAATACGCAAATACATGGGCAACGTGGACGGCGATCCCATGTTGGGCGGACACGTCGAGGCGGACGAGGCTTACATTGGCGGTGGCCCCCGCAAGCATGGCAAACGAGGGGAATTCAAATACCGCACAGCCAAAACCACTGTGTTCGGCATGGTCGAACGTGGGGGTGACGTTATGACCCGCGTGGTCCCCAATGCCCAACGCAAGACCCTGATCCCGCATATCGTCGCCAACGTCGAGAAGGGCTCGACTATCTCAACCGACGAATGGCACCCCTACAAGGCGCTCCCCAAGGCTGGATACCAACACCTGATCGTGAAGCACAGGGACGGGGAATACGTGCGCGGCATCGCCCATACCAATACCCTGGATGGCTTCTGGTCCATGCTCAAACGTGCCATCCGTGGAACCCACGTCCACGTCTCCCGCAAGCATATGTCCAAGTATCTCGGGGAGTTTGAATACCGCTACAATATGCGGAAACAGCCGGAGATGATGTTTAACAAGCTACTCGCCAGTTTTTAGGAGATTGCCAGTGTTTCATATGGGGAAGTGTCCAGCATGTTCAAAAATGATAACTCACATCAATATTGAGCCCGTCGAGGTTAGACAGGGCATCAACGCGGTTTATAACGGCGTGAGTTATCAGTGTCCGTTTTGCAAGGCGGTTCTTGGCGCGGCAATTGATCCACTCGCGCTAAAGGCAGATACGGTAAAACAGATTCTTGAGGGCATTCGCAAGACAGGGCGTTAGCGACCGTCACTACATTTTTGTTTCTAAAATCAACATTCAACATGCTTCTCGCTCCTAATTAAGAACCCCGGCTCACTTGTCCGGGGTTCTTTCTTCCTTCGGTTTGCCGCTCGCCATTCGCTTTAGCAAGCGGTCGAATTGTTCCTCGTCCCCAACGGACGGGTGTTCCTTCGCAAACTGTTTCATCAGCTTGTCCGATTTACGGGCTTCTTCGAGGGAGAGGTATTTACCGCGAGACATGAAAACTATTCACCTAATAATTGCTTGTCCCGTTCAATGCCTCGCTCGATTGCATCAAACGGACGATTTATCGCGGCTTCATCGCCCCACTTACAAAATTGAAGCCGGTTAGATTCATCAACCCCTAAATAAAAATGCTCACAAATAGCGGCCGATTCTTCGCCGGCCACTTCAATTTCTAATTTATGGTCTTTAGGTGTCAAATGGGCGTCCGATCCTTGTTGTAGAACATTAAGACGAATATGCGGAACCTCGCCATCTTTAGCCGCATCGCTATCGGCAACCTGCCAGTATTCTATTTTCCCCGGCGGAATATCCTTTTGATCTAAAAATTTTTGCGGCCAATGAAAAAGCGGATCACCTTCTAACTTGTTTATTCTAACCGATACCTTGTGAACCGCGCTCGACCTGGAGGTGTTCTCTATTCCAATGCTGAATATGCGTTGGATTCGATTGGGCGCGCTAATCACCCTCACAAATGGTTTCTCGTTCTTGTAAATGAATTTAAGTCTCGGCTGTGCTGCTCTTTCAAGCTTAAGGATTCTTTGAAAAAACCAAATGACAAATAGGGCCAGTATTACGCCAATCACAATTTGCCATGTTGGGATATCGGGAAGCATTAGGCCGCGAGACGCCCCATATGCTTTGACGCCTTCATAAAGAGCCGCCACGGCCAACGCACACCCAAGAACAAGGTATTTTCTTGGGCCGGTTGCCCGATCAAAAGCCGCCCAAACCATATGACGGTCTTGTTCCATACTGCGAGATCATGCCCCCACAACCCCGGGGCGCAAACACCCTTGTTAACATCCGCACCAATAGCGGCCGGGCTTACACCCTGGGAATCGTTAATACGGAGCTGGGTAGAGATGACGACATTTGCCGACAAGGGACATTACTCC
>CAYVYD010000235.1:0-4517 GCA_964454415.1 uncultured Hyphomicrobiaceae bacterium
GGCCTTGCCGAGCGCCCGGGCGGCCGCCTCGCGGTGGCGCGGCTTGATGTGGCTGGCGAGCAGCGCGGTCACCGCGGCGAGCACGGCGGCGTCGTCGGTGAAGCCGATTCCGGCGATGATGTCGGGGATCACGTCTGCCGGCATGATGAAATAGGCGAGCGCGCCGAACAGCGTGCCGCGCACCCGGATCGGCGTCTGCGGGTCCATGGCGCAGTAATAGGCGGCGACCGCGTCGTCGACGAAGGGAACCCGCCCGGCGGTGCGCTTGAGCTTGTCCCAAAAGTCCCGGCGCACCCGCTGCTCGCCGCCCGAAACGCCCTGATCGGCTCCGCCGGCGGCGCCGAACGCCGCGTTAAAGTCTTGACTAGCCTTGTCGTTGGCCTTCATGAACCGTACCCGAAATTGACCACGCCCCGTCCTTAAAATGGGTCCTGCCGCCGCGGGGCGCAAGACGGGCGCGGGGACAACGGAAATCGAGATAGAAAACGGGTCGGGGGGTTCGATGAAACTTGACGGGGATATCAGCGCGGTCGTGACCGGAGGCGCCTCTGGACTGGGAGCGGCGACGGCGCGCACGCTCGCGGAAACGGGCGTCAAGGTCGCGATGTTCGATCTGGACGAGGCCGGCGGCAAGGCGGTGGCGGAGGAAACCGGCGGGCTTTATTGCCGCTGCGACGTCACCAGCCAGGAGAGCATCGCGGCGGCGCTCGAGGAGGCGCGCGGCCGCCACGGCCAGGAGCGGGTGCTCGTCAACTGCGCCGGCATCGCGCTCGGCAGCAAGACCGTGCGCCGCGACCGCGAGACCGGCGCCGTCATCCCCCACGATCTCGGGGCCTACGCCAAGGTCGTCTCGGTCAATCTGATCGGCACCTTCAACGTGATCGCGCTCTCGGCCGCCGGCATGATGACGCTGGATCCGGTCACCGCCGACGGCGGGCGCGGCGTTATCATCAACACCTCCTCGGTCGCCGCCCAGGACGGCCAGATGGGGCAGGTCGCCTACGCCGCCTCCAAGGGCGGCGTCTCGGCCATGACGCTCCCCATCGCCCGCGACCTGGCGCGCGAGGGCATCCGCGTCGTCACCATTCTGCCGGGGCTGTTCAACACGCCCATGGTCGCCGCCCTTCCCGACAACATCCGCGAGGCCTTGGGCGCCAGCGTCCCGTTCCCCTCGCGCATGGGCGAGCCCTCCGAATACGCGGCGCTCGCCAAGCACATCTGCGAGAACGACATGCTGAACGGCGAGTGCATCCGCCTCGACGGCGCGATCCGTATGGCGCCCTCCTAGAGCCTGTCCTCTTCATATTGAACCATTCGGACGGAGCGGCTTTGCGCCGGTCATGGCGCAAAACCGTCCGTCCCGCACGGGTTTCCGATCGGCGGGCGCCCGGCGCCCAAACCGTCTTGCCCGATGCGCCGGCATCGCGCTGCGTCCGTTTCAACGCCGGATCGCACGCGCCAATCGCGAAACAGAATCGATTCTATATGGAGAGGAAAGGCTCTAGCCCGTGACCTAATCCGGTCCGCCCATTAACCGGGCGGCAAGGTTTGGCGGCTTAAGGTGGCGCAAGAGTAGCGCTGCGGGCCGCGCGGGCGACTTCCCCGATTTCGCCCTCTGGATCCGCAGCGGCGTTCGCCGCCGCCGGAGCCCCCGCGACACGATCCGGCGCGGCTTGTTGATGGACCGTAGCCGTGCCCACCGCCCCCCCCCGACGTGTTCTCGCCATTGCCCTCGTCACCGGCGCGCTCACGCTCCCTTGCGCCGGGCTCGCCCAGTCGCTCGGCGGCGCGCCCTCCCGGGTGGTCGAGCCGGCGCCCTATTCGCCGCGCCGCGGCGCGGACCCCTATGCCGCGCAGCACCCGCCCGACCGCCGGCCCGGACTGTTCGAGCGCCTGTTCGGCTGGTCGGGCCAGCGCCCGCGGCGCAATTACGAATACGCGCCCTATGGCTGGGGACCCAACGACTCCTACGCGAACACCGGCGGCGGCTACCGGACGCTCTGCGTGCGGCTGTGCGACGGCTATTACTGGCCGATGAACTTCTCGACGACGGGGGGCGGCGTGCGCTCCGACGCGGTCCGCTGCGAGAATAGCTGCAATTCCGAGACCCGGCTGTTCTACCAGAGGAGCCCCGGAAGCGATCCCAACTACATGGTGGACCTGTCGGGCGCGCGTTACGCCGACCTCCCCAACGCCTTCCGCTACCGCAGCGAGTATGTCGAGGACTGCCGCTGCAAGCCGCAGCCCTGGAGCGCGGAGGCCAAGACCGACTACGAGACCCGCGCCGAACAGCAGCAGGCCGAGGCGGACGAAGCGGTGGTACGCGCCGCCGAGCGCGCGAAACTGGCCGCCGCCGAGCAAGGCGACGCCGCCGCCGCGGGCGCGCCCGACAACCCGCTCGCCACCGCCAGGCAATGGCAGCGCCGGCCCACCGCCCCTCCGCCGCGCCGGCCGGGCTGGGAGCGGCGCGGCATCTTCAGCGCCTGGTGGTAAGCCAGGAAGGGCCGCGGGCCGGCTTCAGCCGGAGGCGAGCCGGTCCATCGCGGCGGCGAGCGCCACGTCGCGCTCGGTCACCCCATCCGCCTCGTGGGTGGCGAGGATCACCTCCACCCGGTTCCACACATTGAACCATTCGGGGTGGTGGTTCGCCTGTTCGGCGACCAGCGCCACCCGCGTCATCCAGCCGAAGGCCTCGTTGAAGTCCTTGAATTTGAAGGTCTTGGCGATGGCGTCGCGCCCCTCCAGCTCGGCCCAGCCCTTAAGGCCGGCGAGCGCCTGCGTCCGCGCCTTGCCGCTCAACAGATCAACCATGGTCGCTTTTCTCCGCTCTTCACCGCCTTGTTTTGCCACGGGCGGGGAACTAAGGGAAAGGGCGCAAGCCACCGGAGCAGATAAAATTGGCCGAGCCTCCCCGCATCCTGTTCGTCTGCCTCGGCAACATCTGCCGCTCGCCGATGGCCGAGGGACTGTTCCGCCATCTGAGCCTCGCCCAGGGCGGGGCCGGTTTCACGATCGATTCGGCCGGCACGGCGGGCTGGCACATAGGCTCGCCGCCCGATTCGCGCGCCCAGGCGGCGCTGCGGGAGCGTGGCATCGACATCTCGGGCCACCGCGCCCGCCAGGTCACGCGGGCCGATTTCTTGCGCTTCGACCTGCTGCTGGCGATGGACGCCGACAACCTGCGGGATCTCAACGCGCTCGCGCCGGGCGGGGCGCAAGGCAAGGCCTACCTGTTCCTAGACTGCGCGCTCGGCCACCAGGGCGCGGAGGTGCCCGATCCCTATTACGGCGGCGCCGGGGGCTTCACGCGGGTCGTGGAGCTGGTCGAGCACGCCTCGCGGGGGTTGCTCGAGCGTCTTGGTTCGACGTGAGCCTTAATCGCGAGGGCGGTCGGATCACGCTGTCTCAGGAGATGGCCGCTTGAAAAAGTTACGGAAAAGGCCGAGTCCCGCCAACGCGCCCGCCGCGATGACGCCGCCGGCGATGAAGGTTGCCGCCGGGCCGTAGTAGTCCCACAACGCGCCGGCGAGCAGGCTCGCGGCCAACATCGCCAACCCGCCGACGAGGTTCAAGGCGCCGAAGGCGGTGCCACGCAGGTCGACGGGAGCGGCGTCGGCAACGAGGGTGGCGACGAGCCCTTGGGTGAATCCCATATGCAGCCCCCAAAGCACGACGCCAAACATGACGACGCCAACCGACGCATCCAGTGCTAGAACGGCGTCGGCCACGACCAACAGGGCGATCCCGAGCACCAACAGCCTGCCGCGGCCGAACCTGTCGGAAAGGACGCCGGCAGGATAGGCAGAAAGCGCGTAGGCGACGTTCATGATCACCAGGACCAGCGGTACCAGGGCGATGCGGAGCCCCACCTCCTCGGCGCGCAGGATCAAAAAAGCTTCGCTGAAGCGGGCGAGGCTCAGCACCAGCCAGACCGCGACCACCGCCCAAAAGGCGGCCGAAAGGCGTTTGGCGTCGACTAGGCGGATGGGCGCCCTGGGGACATCCTGCGGATTGCGCGCCGGCTCTTTTACGGCGAAGACGATCAGGCCAAAGGCAAGCAACGCCGGTATGACGGCGATCCAGTACACCGCCCTGAAGTCGTCGCCCGTCAGCGCCATCAGGACGATGGCCGCCGACGGCCCCGCGACAGCGCCGACCGTGTCCAACGATTGCCGCAGCCCGAAGCTCGCCCCCCTCAATTGCGGCGGCGCGATATCGGCGATCAGCGCATCGCGCGGCGCGCCTCGGATTCCCTTGCCCAACCGGTCCAGGAAACGGGCGGCTGCGAGCCAGCCCACGGCAGTCGCTAGCGGAAAGATCGGCTTCACCAGGGCGGCGAGACCATAGCCGACCGCCGCAAGCAGCTTGCGCCGACCGAACCAGTCGGAAACCACGCCGGAGAAAATCCTCGAGATTAACGCCGTGGCTTCGGCGACGCCTTCGATGACGCCGACGGTGAAGGTCGAGGTGCCGAGCACGCTCACCAGATAGACCGGCAACAAGGCGTGGATCGTCTC
>CAYVYD010000236.1:0-4476 GCA_964454415.1 uncultured Hyphomicrobiaceae bacterium
GGCGCCGCCCCGGACCGCAAACGCGAGGGGTAGTTGTCGAAGAAATCCAGAATTTCCTTGGTCCGCCCGGGCCAAACCATGTGGATCCAAGGCCCCTCGCAATAGATCGTCTCGCCGCCCTTGTCGCAGCCCTGATACGCGACGCACCCTTCCTCGCTCTCCAGCGCCTTCTTGCCCTCGCAGTGGTTGCACCCGGCCCACCATTCCGCGGCTCCGCGGCCCCAGCCGGAGAACCCCATGTCGTAGGCGCCGTGATAGATCTTCACCGGCGTCGGCTGCGGGCAGCTATAATCCGCCAGATCCTCCTTGCGCACCCCGGCCGCGCTCGGCGCCACGGCCCGGAAATTACCGCGAGCGTCGGGAAAGAAGGCGACCGCATTGGAATAAAGCCCGCCATTGGAATGGCCGGTGGCGAACACCCGGCTCGAATCGATGCACCAGCTCTTGGCCACCACCTGGGGCACGCTCGCCAAGTCGACCACCGCCTCGGGCAGCGGCTGCACGTCGTCCACCGCGGCGACGACGAAGCCCCGGGCCGTCGCGTCGCGGGTGAGGCCATAGGTCAGTTCCGCGGCTTCCGCGTCCTGACCGCCCGCGGCGTATAGCACCAAGAGGGGATGGGCGACGTCGGGGTGATAATTGGTCGGCGTCTTGACGACGACCCGCGCCCCGCCCGCCGTCTTCACCTCGCCCGGGGTCTGGCCCACGCCCGTCTTCGGCGTGTCGCAGCGCGGCCAGTCCTTGGCCTTGGCTGCGTAATCGAACGAGCTTGCCTTGGCGGCTTCCGGATCTGAGCAACCGGCTTGCGTCGCCGCCAATCCCAAACACGCTAGCACCACCAGCCGCGCGCGCCGTTTTACTCTTCCACGTCCCAGCTCACCCATCGAAACTGCCTCCCACGCGCCATTTTTTCGTTCCCGGCCAAGTCCGGCCCAAGGCCCCTTTTAGCCGCCCTTCGGCGCCCCTGGAAGGCCGGACTCCGGGGGCCTGATACCAAAGTGGTGGGCGGGGGTAGTAAAAAAACGGACTTGGACGATCCGTTTTCGGGTGGCAATTTCTCCGCCGTGCCGTTATTTTGTGCGCGAATGTGCCCGGATAGGGGCGCAAGCGCTTAAGGACTCGCGCGACGAGGATGATGACGAGCTCGTGAGGCGAGCGCTTGTCGAGCGAAGATTCGCAAGGAGAAAACGCGATGAAAAAGGAATGGGCCAAGCCTGTCGCTACCGAAACGGCAACGTCCTTGGAAGTGACGAGCTACATGGAAGCCGAGCTCGAGGACGAGCTCTTCAACAACAAGTAGCTCCCGACAGCGCCGTCACGGCGGCTCCCCCGGGGGACCCGCGTCGATGATCATCAAGATCATTGGCTCGTCCGCCGGCGGCGGCTTTCCGCAATGGAACTGCAACGGCCCGCAAAGTCGGGCCGTTCGTCGTGGTGACGCCGGCTTTGCGTCCCGCACCCAGTCGAGCATCGCGGTCTCGGCCGACGGCCGCGATTGGGCGGTGTTCAACGCTTCCCCCGATATCCGCGAGCAAATCGCCGCCACGCCGGAGTTGCAGCCGGGTCCCGAGGGTCCGTTGCGCGCCTCGCCCATCAAGGCCGTGGTGGTGACCAACGCCGACGTCGACCACATCGCCGGCCTGCTCTCCTTGCGCGAGAAACAGGCCTTCACCCTTTACGGCGCCCGGCAGGTGCTCGAGACCATCGCCGCCAACCCAATCTTCGACGTCCTCGACGCCGGCCTGGTGGTCCGGCGCGAGCTCGCGCTCGGCCGCGAAATCCAGATCGAGGGACCCGACGGCGCCCTGGGGCTCACCGTCGAGGCCTACGCGGTGCCCGGAAAGATCCCGCTTTATCTTGAGGACGCGAACCTCGATCCAGGCGACTATCTCTCCGAATCGGGCGACGCCATCGGCCTGAAGTTCAGCGCCGGGAACTCGTCCCAATCCTTTCACTACATTCCCGGCTGCGCCTGGATCGAAGAGGACCTGCGCGCGCGCCTGCGGGGCGCTCGGCTCCTGCTGTTCGACGGCACCCTCTTCACCGACG
The DNA here is from genome assembly GCA_964454415.1 of uncultured Hyphomicrobiaceae bacterium. GTDB lineage: Bacteria > Pseudomonadota > Alphaproteobacteria > Rhizobiales > Methyloligellaceae > JAJFHN01. The sequence continues at coordinate 2,050 of CAYVYD010000236.1, forward strand.
CCGAGATGCCCGATCAGGGGCTCGGGCCCAAGACCGGCAAGCGCATGGGCCACGTGGCGATCTCGGGCGAGGAAGGCCCGCTCGCCCGGCTCGCCGGCCTTGACATCGGCAAGCGAATTTTCATTCACATCAACAATTCGAACCCGATCCTCGACGAGCGTTCCGCCGCGCGCCGCGCCGTTGAGGAGGCGGGATGGGACGTGGCTTTCGACGGCATGGAGATCAAGTTGTGAGCACTTATCCGGGGCAGAGCGACGAGCTTCTGAGCGAGGCGGAGCTGGAGGCGGCGCTGCGCCAGATCGGCGCCGAGCGCTACCACAACCTGCACCCTTTCCATAAGCTGCTGCACGGCGGCTCGCTCGCGCGCGGCCAGGTGCAGGCCTGGGCGCTCAACCGCTACTATTATCAGGCCTCGATCCCGCGCAAGGACTGCGCCATCATGTCCAACATGACCGACCGCGCCCTGCGGCTGGAATGGCGCCAGCGCTATTTCGACCATGACGGCATCGGCGAGGACGAAGGCGGCATCGAGCGCTGGCTGATCCTGACCGGCGCGCTTGGCCTCGACCGCGATTACGTCACCTCGACGCAAGGAATCCTGCCCGCCACCCGCCACGCGGTCGACGCCTATGTCCATTTCGCCCGCGACAAGCCGCTGCTCGAGGCGATCGCCTCCTCGCTCACCGAACTGTTCGCGCCCAAGATCCATTCCGAGCGCATCGAGGGCATGTTGACCCATTACGACTTCATCGACGAACCGATGATGGCCTATTTCAAGCGGCGGCTGAACCAGGCGCCGCGCGACGTGGGCTTCGCCCTCGACTACGTCAAGCGCGAGGCACGGACCCAGCCCCAGCAGCAGGCCGTGCTGAAGGCTCTGATCTTCAAGACCGACGTGCTGTGGGCCCAGCTCGACGCCCTCCACTACGCCTATGTGGAGCCCGGCAACATTCCTCCCGGCGCCTTCGATCCGGCGGCGGCGGCATGAGCGCGCAGCGACAGCGCGCCGTCGCGGAGATGGGGAGCAGGCCGGTGCTGCCCGCCTATGTGAGGCTGCGCCGCGACGAGGTGCGCGGCCGCTGGGTGGCGCTCGCGCCCGAGCGGGTGGTTGAACTCGACGAGCGCAGCCTCGACATATTGAAGTTGTGCGACGGCAGCCGCAGCATCGCCGAGTTGGCGGGCGAGCTCGCGAAGTCCTACGATGCGCCCGAGGCCGCGATCGCCGAGGATGTGCTCGCCTTCATCCAGGAATGGTCCGACAAGCTGCTGGTGCGCCTGGAGACCTAGGGCGATAGGGCGCGCCCCAGAGCGAGACGATGGTACGAGGAAACGGTCGAAGCAACGGAAGGGGCACACCCCCGCCCTCGGGCATGCTGGCCGAGCTCACACACCGCTGCCCGCTGCAATGCCCCTATTGCTCGAACCCGCTCGAGCTCCACAAGGCGGCCGACGAGCTCGACACCGCCACCTGGCTCTCGGTATTCGACCAGGCGGCCGCGATGGGCGTGCTGCAGGTCCATCTCTCCGGCGGCGAGCCGACGCTGCGCGAGGACCTCGAGGAGCTTGTCGCCCATCTGGGCGAACGCGGCGTCTACGCCAATCTGATCACCGCCGGGGTGACGCTCGACCGCGCCCGCCTCGAAAGGCTGGCCGAGGCGGGGCTCCCCCACATCCAGTTGAGCTTCCAGAGCACGCGCCCCGAGCGCGCCGACCGCATCGGCAACGCCAATAACGCGCTCGCCAAGAAGCTGGAGACCGCCAAGTGGGCGCGCGAGCTGGGGCTCGCCATCACCTTGAACGCGCCGATCCACCGCCAGAACATCGACGAGATCGGCGCCTTCTTCGATCTGGCGGTCGAGATCGGCGCCGAGCGCATCGAGGTGGCGCACGTGCAGTATTACGGCTGGGCGCTCAAGAACCGGGCGGCGCTGGTGCCGAGCGCGGAGGAGACCGCCCACGCCCAGAAGGTCGTCGACGAGGCCCGCTCGCGGCTCAAGGGAATCCTCAACATCGACTGCGTGGTGCCCGACTACTACGCCAAATACCCCAAGCCCTGCATGTGCGGCTGGGGCCGCGAGTTCATGGCGGTGACGCCGACCGGCCTGGTGCTCCCCTGCCACGCCGCCCAGTCGATCCCGACGCTTACCTTCGACAGCGTCAGGGAGAAGCCGCTCGACGAGATCTGGGCGGAGGGCGCCGCCTTCGAGGCGTTCCGCGGCACCGATTGGATGAGCGAGCCCTGCAAGAGCTGCCCCCGCAAGGAGATCGATTTCGGCGGCTGCCGGTGCCAGGCCCAAGCGCTCGCCGGAGACGCGGCCGCCGCCGACCCGGCCTGCTCGCTCTCGCCCCATCACGCGGCGATGCGCGCCCTGGCGGCGGGCGAAAGCGCGGCCCCGCCGCCCGACTTCGTCTACCGGCGGATCGGCC
>CAYVYD010000237.1:0-4469 GCA_964454415.1 uncultured Hyphomicrobiaceae bacterium
ACCGCCCCGGTCAGGCTGGCGGCGATCCCGACCGCGTGCACGCAGCCGTCGGCAAGCCGCTCGCGCGCGGTATAGGGTGCGGAAAGGCCCGGCATGCCGTAATGGTGTACACGCTGGCGTGGCCGGGATATGGCGCGCGAACCTCCTCAATTAGGCGTAGGGGCAATTCGGCGCAGGGGCGGGGCACGCACCCGCCGGAAGGGATCTGATCATGAACACGAAGGTCGACGCGTTGCTGGCGCAGATCGGCAGGCTTGAGCGGGATCTCGCCGCCGAGTTCGCCAGGCGCCAGGCGGAGCTCAAATACGGCCTGGAAAAGGGGCGGGTGATCTTCGAGGAGGAAATCCGGCGGCGCCACGAGGAGCTGAAGGTCGATCTCCTCACCTATGTGCTGGGCGCGAGGCTTTCGGTGGTGCTCACCGCGCCCGTGATCTACGGCCTGGTCATCCCCCTCGTCCTGCTCGACCTGTTCGTGACGGTCTATCAGGCCGTCTGCTTTCCGGTTTACGGCATCGCCAAGGTGAGGCGCCGGGACTATCTGATCTTCGACCGCCACTATCTCGGCTATCTGAACGCCCTGGAGATGCTCAATTGCGCCTATTGCTCCTACGCCAACGGGCTGCTCGGCTATGCGCGCGAGATCGCCGCGCGGACCGAGCAATATTGGTGCCCCATCAAGCATGCGCGGCGGGTGATTTCCGCGCACGGCCATTACGCCCACTTCAGCGATTACGGCGACGGCGAAGCCTACAGGGCCGAGCTGGGACGGCTGCGCGAGGCGCTCGGCCAGGACCGCAGACCCGGCCGCGACGGGCGCCCGGAGGGCTAGAGCCTTTCCTCTTCATATGGAAGCATTCCGACCGCGCCCGTCCCGCATGGGTTTGCGATTGGCGGGCGCCCGGCGCCCAAACGGAATTGATCCCATATAAAGAGGAAAGGCTCTAGAACAGCCCCTTCACCGCGATAAAGATGGCGTTAACCTCGCTGCCGACTTGCTTGATGATGACGGCGATGGCCATGCCGATGCCGGCGGCGAGGAAGGCGTATTCGATGGACGTCGCGCCCGATTGGTCGCGCAAGAATTTACCCAGAAATCCGCTCATTCAGAGATGCCCCTGTCGCAAGACCGCTGCTCAAGCCCGGCCGCGATGCTACAGGGTAAGTGTTTACAAATGATCATGGAGCGCCCGCTTGAGGGGCTCGTCGGCGGGCGGCATGGCGTAGGCCGCAAGCTCCGCCGGCCGCACCCAGGCGAGCTCCTGGCCGTCGCCGCCGCGCGGCGCGCCCCGCCAGGAGCGGCAGAGATAGAGCGGCATGAGCAAGTGAAACCCCCGGTAACCGTGGCTGGCGAAGTTGAAGGGCTCGAGGTCGCCGGGCTCGACCTCGATGCCCAGCTCCTCGTGGAGCTCGCGCACGAGCGCCGCTTCCGGCGGCTCCCCCCGCTCGATCTTGCCGCCGGGAAACTCCCACAGGCCGGCAAAGGACTTGCCCTCGGGGCGGCGGGCGAGGAGCACGCGGCCCTCGCGATCGACGAGGGCGCAGGCCACCACCAGGACGAGGGGCCGCGTGCCGTCCGCCTGACCGCCGCCCATGCTAACTGCGGTAGTCGGCGTTGATCTCGATGTAGCGGCCGGTGAGGTCGCAGGTCCACACGACGGCCCGCCCCCCGCCGACCCCGACATCGACGCGCAGCGCGATCTCGCGGTTCTTCATGTAGCGGGCGGCTTCCTCCTCCCGGTAGGAGGGATCGGCCTCGCCGTCGCGCGCCACCGCGATGCCGCCGAACCAGATGGCGAGCCTATCGCGGTCGGCGGCCTCGCCCGCCTTGCCGACGGCCATGACGATGCGCCCCCAATTGGGGTCCTCGCCGGCGATCGCCGTTTTGACCAGCGGCGAGTTGGCGATCGCGAAGGCGATCCGCCTGGCGGCGGTATCGCTTTCGGCGCCCTCGACCGCAACCTCGACGAACTTGCTCGCCCCCTCGCCGTCCTTGACTACCTGATGGGCGAGGTCGCGCATCGCGTCCTCGAGCGCGGCGGCGAAACCGGAAAGCCTGGGGTCGCCGGCCTCGCCGAGGAGGGGGGCGCCGCGGGCGGCGGCCTTGCCGGTGGCGAACAGCAGCAGCGTGTCGCTGGTCGAGGTGTCGCCGTCGACGGTGATGGCGTTGAAGGTGGAATCGGCGGCGCGGGCGCAAAGCGCCTGCAGGGCGGCCGGCGCCACCGCGGCATCGGTGAACAGGAAGGCGAGCATGGTCGCCATGTCCGGGGCGATCATGCCCGAGCCCTTGGCGATGCCGTTGATCGCCACCTCGACGCCCTCGATCTCGGCCTTGCGCGTGGCAAGCTTGGGGAAGGTGTCGGTGGTCATGATGGCGCGGGCGGCCTGCTCCCAGCCCGCCGCGTCGGCAGCTTGGGCGAGGCCGGCGAGCTTGCCGGTGAATTTGCCCGGATCGAGCGCCTCGCCAATCACACCGGTGGAGGCGATCAGGACCTGGTCCTCGCCGCAGCCGGCGGCAGCGGCCGCGGCGGCGGCCGTCGCCTCGACCGCCTCGCGGCCCCTCATGCCGGTGAAGGCGTTGGCGTTGCCGGCATTGACGACCAGCGCCCGCGCGCCCGCGCCCGGCACCCGCGCCCGGCACCATTCGACCGGCGCCGAGGCGGTCCTGGAGCGGGTGAAGACGCCGGCGGCGGCGGTGCCCGGATCGAGCAGCGCCAGCATCAAATCCTTGCGGCCCGCATAGCGGATGCCGGCCTCGCAGGCGGCAAGCCGCACGCCTTCAACGGGCGGCAGATGGGCGAGCTTGTCGGGTGCGAGGGGCGAGCGGGCCACGGGTCGGTTCAGACGGTCGGCGCGGGGCGCGGGCTACTGGCCGAAGCCGCCGCGCGGGGAGGGATCGTCCATCGCCTTCTTGACGGCCGGATCGACGATCTCGATCTTCGCCTTGCCGCGCAGGCCCTCGATCACCGAATCGCGCTTCTCCTCGATCAGACCCGCCATGATCCGGTATTTCTCGTCGTCGAAGGCGTTGGGCTTCGAGGTCCGCTTGTCGAGAAGCTGGATCACGTGCCAGCCGAACTGGGTCTGGACGGGCTCGGAAATCCCGTTGACCTTGAGCGCGAACACCGCCTTGTCGAACGGCTCCACCATGTCCCCCTTGCCGAAATAGCCGATGTCGCCGCCGGCCTCGGCCTCGGGGCCCTTGGAAAATTCCTTGGCCAGCGCGGCGAAGTCGTCGCCGCGGTTGAGGCGTTCGACGATGTCGTTCGCCTCCTCCTCGGTGTTGACGAGAATGTGCCGGGCGCGCAGCTCGGGCTGGGCCTGATACTCGGCGACGTATTTGTCGTAGATCTCCTTGATCCGGGCTTCGGAGATCTCGTCGAGCACCATCTTCTGGTAGAAGGTCTCGGCCAGCGCCAGGCGCCGGTAATTCTCCATGCGCCGCTCGAAGGCGGGGCCCGAGTCCAGCTTCCGCGCGGTCGCCGCAGTGGCCATGAGCTGGTTGGTGATCAGATAGTCGACGATCTGCCGGCGCCGCTGGGCGTCGGGAATGCCGGCGATTTCGGCGCCCATCGAAGCGCTCGCCGCGACGACGTCCGCCTCGGTTATCTCGACACCATCGACCCGGGCGATGACCTTGTCGTCGGCGCCCAGGCTGGCCTGCGACAGCAACGAAACCAGCAGCGCCGCCGCCGCCAATCGAATCAGTAGGGTCAACTGCTTATCCTCGTGCCGGAACTCGGCGCGGCCGGGCGGCGCGCCGCTGCGATCCGGCCGGCCCCGCGAGCTCGTTTTGCGATCGCGCCTTCATAGCCCCTAGCGCGCGGTTTTGCCAGATTGCAATGCGCCCCGGGGGCCGATTTGCGCCGCCAACCGGCCCCAGGGGTCGCGTTGACAAGGGGGTGAGGCCCGCTTATCTCTCAAACCAAACCACGGGCATTCGCGCGCGCGCCGCCAGCGCGAAACCGAAGCTTGGCGAAAACAGATATGAGCACATCGCCGGTCAGTCTCGCCGCAGCCGCCGGCAGAACCAGGAATTGCGATCCGTTTCCGCACTCGGCGGCTCGCCCTCCAACCCCAAGGATCTAGAGGCCTCGCGATGGTGTCCCTCGGGAAAGTCGCCAGCAAAATCTTCGGAAACTCGAACGACCGCAAGCTGAAGGGCTACGACGCCGCCGTCGAGGCCATCAACGCGCTGGAAAGCGAAGCCGAGGGTCTGAGCGACGCCCAGCTCAAGGCGCGCACGGAGGAGTTCCGCAAGCAGATCGCCGAGGGCGTCACGGCCGACGACTTGCTGATTCCCGCCTTCGCCACCGTCCGCGAGGCCGCCAAGCGCACGCTGGGCCAGCGCCATTTCGACATGCAGCTAATCGGCGGCATGGTGCTGCACGAGGGCAAGATCGCGGAGATGAAGACGGGCGAAGGCAAGACGCTGGTCGCGACGCTGCCGGTCTATCTCAACGCGCTCACCG
>CAYVYD010000238.1:0-1062 GCA_964454415.1 uncultured Hyphomicrobiaceae bacterium
TCGGACACCATGTTCGTGGTCGCCCACTTCCACATGGTGATGGGCGTGGCGCCGATCCTGGTGATCTTCGGCGCGATCTATCACTGGTATCCCAAGATCACCGGGCGGATGCTCGAGGAGACCATGGGCCGGATCCATTTCTGGGTCACCTTCCTCGGCGCCTACGCGATCTTCTTCCCGATGCACTATCTGGGCTTTTTGGGCGTCCCGCGGCGCTATCACGACATCGGCGACACCAGCTTCGTGCCCGCCTCCGCCCACACGCTCAACGCCTTCATCACCGTGGTCACGCTGATCGTCGGCACCGCCCAGATGATCTTCCTGTTCAACCTGATCTGGAGCTATTTCCGCGGCAAGAAGGCCGATCCCAATCCGTGGAACGCGACCACGCTCGAATGGCAGACGCCGGAGACGCCGCCCGGCCACGGCAATTTCGGCAAGAACCTGCCGGTCGTCTACCGCTGGGCCTACGACTACTCGGTGCCGGGCGCCAAGCAGGACTTCATCCCGCAGAACATGGCGCCCTCCGACGTGGTGGGCAAGGTCAACAAGCGTCAACCCGCGCGCCGGCGCAAGACGCGCAAATAGGCGGACCATGGGCCTGATACGCAAACTCGGCGAAAAGTCCTGGATCGAGGATGGGCTGGAGGCGGATACCCGCGATCCCGCCGCCCCCGCCTTCGCCACCAGCAAGGTCGGCCTGTGGGTGTTCCTGGGCGCCATCACCTCGCTGTTCTCGTTGTTCGTCAGCGCCTATTGGATCCGCATGGGCTACGCCGACTGGCGGACCCTGCCCAAGCCCGACCTGCTGTGGCTCAACACGGCCATCCTGGCGATGAGCTCGCTCGCCATGCACCGGGCCGCCGTCGCCGCCCGGCACCGCCGGCTCAACGGCGTGCGCAACGGCCTGGCGCTGGGCGGCATCTTCGCCTTCGCCTTCCTCGCCGGCCAGCTTCTGGTCTGGCGCGACCTGGTGGACGAGGGCTACTTCATCCAATCCAACCCCGCCAACGCCTTCTTCTACGTGCTGACGGCCCTGCACGGGCTGCATCTTTCGGGCGG
>CAYVYD010000238.1:1162-4460 GCA_964454415.1 uncultured Hyphomicrobiaceae bacterium
CGGGCTCGAGGGGTTCGTCGCCGATTGGTCGTCGGATCAGCGCGCGTTCAAGAACGTGCCCTGGGGCAAGGCGATGATGTGGATCTTCCTGCTCTCCGACACCTTCATCTTCAGTTGCTTCCTGCTCTCCTACATGACGGTGAGGAGCTCGACCAAGGTGCCGTGGCCCAATCCCAGCGAGGTCTTCGCGCTCGATATCGGCGGCCAGCACATCCCGCTGATCCTGATCGCGATCATGACCTTCATCCTGATCTCGAGCAGCGGCACCATGGCGATGGCGGTCAATTTCGGCTACGCCCGCGAGCGCACCAAGACCGCGCTGCTGATGATCGCCACGGCCGCCTTCGGCGCCACCTTCGTCGGCATGCAGGCCTTCGAATGGACCAAGCTGATCGTCGAGGAAGGCGTGCGGCCCTGGGGCAACCCGATGGGCGCCGCCCAGTTCGGCTCCAGCTTCTTCATGATCACCGGCTTCCACGGCTTCCACGTCTCGGTCGGCGTGCTGTTCCTGCTGATCATCGCGCGCAAGGTCTGGCGCGGCGACTTCGACGTCCAGCGCAAGGGCTTCTTCACCAGCCGCAGGGGCAATTACGAGGTGGTCGAGATCATGGGCCTCTACTGGCACTTCGTCGATCTCGTCTGGGTCTTCATCTTCGCGTTTTTCTATCTCTGGTAGGGGGAGCGACATGGCGCAAGCACACGCACAGGCGGCCGGCAAGGCCAAGCTCGAGGGCCAGCAACATCCCATCAAGACCTATCTGGTGGTCTGGTTCTGGCTATTCGTGCTCAGCACCGGCTCCTATCTGGTCGATTACTATCACCTGGTGGGCTATCTCAGGTGGTCGCTCATTCTGCTGTTCATGATCCTCAAGGCCGGGCTTATCGTCGCCGTCTTCATGCATATGCGATGGGAGCGCCTGGCGCTCTCCTACGCCATCCTGGTGCCGCCGGTGCTGGTGCTGGTGTTCGTCGGCATCATGGTGTTCGAGTCCGACTACACCTTCTTGACCCGGGTGATCTATTTCGGCGCCGGAGCCCAGTAGACCGCCCACCGCCGCGGCCATCGGCGGCGGCGGCCCCCTCAGCGGGCCGGACAATCGGGGTCGAGCGCCTCCGGATCGAACCTTATCTCCTGGCGCACCAGCGCCCGGTCGAAGGCGGCGCGCTCGCCCCGCTCGAGCGGCGGAACCGAGTCCGCCTCCTCGTAAACCACGATCCTGAAGGGGCCATTGAGCGGCGTCTCGGCGGTCTCGAGCGTCGCCGTCGCGCGCTCCCAGGTGCCGACCGCGACCGTCCGCGAGCGGACGTCGAGCACCCAGTCCCCGCCGTCGAGAAGATATTCGCCGTAGCGGTCCTGCCCCCAACTGGTGTCGTCGAACACACCGCGCCGTTCGTAGGTCGCGCTGAATTGGGAGGGGCTCCCGGCCCGGCAGCCGCCATTGCCGGAGAGTTCGGGCGGGCTCCGCATGTTGGTGGCCTCGGCGGCGCCGGCCGGCACCGCCGCTCCCAGCGCCGCGGCGAGGCCGCCGAGCCAGGCCGCTGCCCGGCACAGAGGCAAAGGGAAACACGCCGACATTTCACTTCGACTAGCGCGACAAATCGGGCCTGGCAACGTATAGTTGTCAAAACGAAAGAGGATCGCCCGTCCGGTTCCGGACCGCACTGCGATCCCTTAGGGATGGAGGCGACAGCAGCATGGCACAGCAAAAGACCATAGGCATCGGCGCCAGTCCGGCGCTCCCCGAGATCCGCGACATCGGCGCCGCGGACCTGCGCGAAGCCATTTCCAAGGGGATCGACGACTTCATGGCCAAGCCAAGTCACCTCATGCTGCTCGCCTTGATCTATCCCATCGTCGGTGCGTTCGCGATGCGCGCCACATTCGGCTACGACATTCTGCCGCTGCTGTTTCCGCTGATCGCGGGCTTCACCCTGATCGGCCCGCTCGCCGCGGTCGGTCTTTACGAGATCAGCCGGCGCCGCGAACAGGGCCTCGAGGTGAGCTACTGGAACGCCTTCGACGTGCTGAAGTCGCCGTCGGTTCCCTCGATCGCCGCGATCGGCATTCTGCAGATGGTGATCTATTTCCTCTGGCTGGGCGCCGCCCAGATGATCTACGACAACCTCTTCGGCGGCGCCGTGCCGACGAGCCTCACGGGCTTCATCGCCGAGGTTTTCACCACCGTCCACGGCTGGACGCTGCTGATCGTCGGCAGCCTCGTCGGGTTCATGTTCGCCATCGCGGTTCTCGCCATCAGCGCCGTCTCCTTCCCGCTGCTGCTCGACAGGGACGTGGGCGCCGTGGTCGCCATCCAGACCTCGGTGAGGGCGTTTCTCGCCAATCCCCAGACCATGTTGCTGTGGGGGTTCATCGTCGCCGCCGCCCTGGCGCTGGGCTGCCTGCCGCTGTTCGTCGGGCTCGCCGTCGTGATGCCGGTTCTGGGGCACGCCACCTGGCACATCTATCGGGTCGTCGTCGCGCCCTAGGTTGAGGACTCATAAATAGCGCCCATTTTGCGCGCGATGGCGTTGCGCCCGTAGGGTTTGGTTTCGAGCGCCCCTCTGCTTCGAAACCAAGGCTCGAATAGGCTCGAGCCTGTCCTTCGCCTTGTCTTCTCGCATCCGAGCCCTCGAAACCAAACAGAATTGCGCGCTATTTATGAGTCCTCAACCTAGGCGCCAGGGGGGACAAGGCTGGCGTTCAGCATAGCCCAAAATTGATGCGACTTGTGCCCCCAGGCGCGCTACAGTGGTTTTGGGGAGGCTAAGTTTGCGTTAGGAGACGACGATGAGTTTACGACGTTTAACGCTCGCCGCCTGCCTGTTGCTCGCCCTGGCGGTGATGAAACCATCGCACGCCCAGGCAGGTGTCTATGTGGGTGTCGGGTATGGCGGCGTCGCGGTGTCGGTCGGACCCGGCTACTACCCCTATTATCGGCGCTATTATCGTCCCTATTATTACGGCCATGGCTATTACCGGCCGTATTATTACGGAGGCTATAGCCGGTACTACTATCCGCGGCGTTATCGTTATACGCGGCACTACTATCCCGGAAGATATTACCGCCGCCACCATTACGGCTATTATCCGGCCTACCGCCATTATTACCGCTACCGCTGGTAGGCGAGAAGGAAGGGTTTCCGGGCGAGCGGCGGCCGCCCCGGCCCTAGCGGCCGGGCGCGTTCATCGCCACGACGTGAAGCGCGATCGCCGCGGCGTTGGAAACGTTGAGGCTGGCGAGCGGGCCGGTGGTCGTCAGCCGGCACAGCCGGTCGCAATTTTCCGCCGTCAGGCGCC
>CAYVYD010000239.1:0-4399 GCA_964454415.1 uncultured Hyphomicrobiaceae bacterium
ACGCTCAATCCCCGGCTGTTCGAGGACCAGCTCGACTACATCATCAACCATGGCGAGGATAAGCTGATCTTCGTCGACGCCGATTTCGTGCCGTTGATCGAGCGGCTTCTCCCGAGGCTTCCACGCATCCGCGACATCGTCGTGCTGTGCGACGAGGCGCATTTGCCCGACTCCAAGCTCGATGGTCTGATCGCCTCGGAGACGCTGATGGCCGAAGGCGAGGACGATTTCGTCTGGCCGCGCTTCGACGAGCAGACCGCTTGCGGCCTCTGCTATACCTCCGGCACCACCGGCAATCCCAAGGGCGTGCTATACACCCACCGCTCGAACGTGCTCCACGCCCTGGCCGCCAACAACGCCGACGTCATGGGGCTGAAGAGTAAGGACGTGGTGCTCCCCGTCGTGCCGATGTTCCACGCCAACGCCTGGTCGCTCGCCTATTCGGCCCCCATGGCCGGCGCCAAGATCGTGATGCCGGGCTCCAAGCTCGACGGCGAAAGCATTTTCGAGCTGATGAACGAGGAAGGCGTCACCTTCAGCGCCGCGGTGCCGACCGTTTGGCTGATGCTGCTGCGATATCTGGAGAAGAGCGGCAACAAGCTCCCTAAGCTTGAGCGCGTCGCCATCGGCGGTTCGGCCTGCCCGCGCGCCGTGATGGAGACGTTCCAGGACAAATACGGCGTCGACGTGCTGCACGCCTGGGGCATGACCGAGATGAGCCCGCTCGGCACCATCGCCTCGCTCAAGGCCGGGATGGAGTCGCTCGACGTGGAGGAGCTTTGGGAGATCAGGCAGAAGCAGGGCCGCACCTTCTACACCGTCGAGATGAGAATCTTCGGCGACGATGGCAAGGAACAGCCGCGCGACGGCAAGTCCTTCGGCGCGCTCAAGGTCCGCGGCGCCGCCGTGGCGGGGAGTTACGTCAAGGGCGAGGGTGGCCGGATTCTCGATGCCGAGGGCTGGTTCGACACCGGCGACGTCGGCACCATCGACGCCCGTGGCTACTTCCAGATCACCGACCGGTCCAAGGACGTGATCAAGTCAGGGGGTGAGTGGATCTCTTCGATAGACCTCGAGAACGTCGCCATCGGCCATCCCGACGCCGCCGAGGCGGCGGTGATCGGCGTGGCACACCCCAAATGGGACGAGCGTCCATTGTTGATCATCGTCCCCAAGGCGGGCGCCAAGCCCGCCAAGGAGGACATTCTGCGCTTTCTCGAGGGCAAGATCGCCAAATGGTGGATGCCCGACGACGTCGTCTTCGTCGACGAGATACCGCACACCGCGACGGGCAAGATCAACAAGCTCGGACTGCGCGAGCGGTTTCGCGACTACAAGCTCCCCACGGCCGAGGCGGCCGAATGAGTGGCCGCGGCCGAGTTGAGCTGACGGGGGACTGATGGCGGAACGGGAACGGCTGATCATCGGCATAAGCGGCGCCTCGGGCGTCGTTTACGGCATCCGGTTGCTCGAGGTCCTGCGGCCGCTGCCGCTCGAGGTCCATCTGGTGATGACGCATCCAGCCGAGCTCACCTTGGCCTACGAGACCAACGCCAAGGTTGCCGACCTGCACGCGCTTGCCGACGTGGTTCACCCAGACAGCGATGTCGGCGCCTCGATTTCCAGCGGCTCGTTCCAGACCAAGGGGATGATCATCGCGCCGTGCTCGATGCGCAGCGTCTCGGCGATCGCCACCGGCGTCACCTCCAACCTGCTCACCCGCGCCGCCGACGTGGTGCTCAAGGAGAAGCGCCGCCTGCTCGTGATGGTGCGAGAGACGCCGCTTCACGCGGGCCATCTGCGCAGCCTGACGGCGTTGGCGGAGCTGGGCGCGGTGGTTTTTCCGCCGGTGCCGGCCTTCTATGAAAAGCCCGGCAGCCTCGAGGAGATGGTCGATCAGACCGTCGGCCGGGCACTCGATTTCTTCGAAATCGATGTGGGGCTCGTACAGCGCTGGGGCGAGGAGGCGGGCAAGGTGCGCCCCGTGCGCGTGGTGAAGGCCTCCGGCGCCGAGACTTGAGACAAGACGACGCCTGAGGCGAGAGCGAAGGGTCGGGGAAGGAATGCCATGGCGGAAGCGGGACTGCGCGATCTCGCCTGGATCGTCGACAAGCTGGATCAAACGGGCCGGCTCGCCCGCGTCAAGAGCGAGGTCGATCCCGATTTCGAGCTGGCGGGCGTGGCCGCCCGTTTCGAGGGCGAGCCCTTCGCGGCGCTGTTCGAGAAGGTCAAGGGCCGCGACCATCCGGTGCTGACGGGTCTTTATTGGTCGCGCGGCCTGTTGGCCGAGCTGCTGGGCGTGGCGGAGGCCGATCTGGCCGGCACCATCATCGAGCGGATTCAGAAGTGGCAGAGCGATCCGCTTGATCCCGTCGCGGTCAAGTCGGGCCCCGTCCTCGAGGTGACGCAGAACGAGGTGGATCTCTCGAGGATTCCCATCCCGTTCCACTATCTGAAGGACGGCGGCCCCTATATCGACGCCGGCGTGGTGATCGCCGGCGATCCAGAGACCGGCGTGCGCAACGCCTCCGTCCAGCGCTTCATGCTGACCGGCAAGGACGAGCTCGCCATCAGCATCGATGCCGGCCGCCACCTGGAGCTCTATCTCGACAAGGCCAAGGAGAAGGGCCAGTCGCTCTGCTTCACCCTCAATATCGGCGTCGGACCGGGCCTGCTCTTCGCCGCCGCCACGCCCTCGTCAATGGCGCCGGCGGATACCGACGAGCTCGGCATCGCCAGCGAGTTCGAAGGCGGGCCCGTGCGCCTCCTCAAGGGCACCGCATGCGATGTCGAGATGGCGGCGGACGCCATGTACGCGCTCGAATGCGAGATCGTTCCAGGCGAGCTGACGCCGGAGGGGCCGTTCGCCGAGGTCACTGGGTTCTACGCCGGCCGGTTCGAGAAGCCGGTGGTTCACGTGCGCGCGGTCCATCACCGCCGCAAGCCCGTCTTCAACACCATCCTGTCGGGGATCGAGCTTTACAATCTGGCCGGGCTATTGGGGGAGGGCGCCGTGCTCGCCATGCTGCAGCGCCAGGTCCCGGGCGTGCGCGACGTGTTCTTCAGCCATGGCGGCGGCGGCTTCTACCACGCGATCGTGCGGATGGAGCAGAAGAAGAGCGGACAGTCGAAATTGGCGCTGATGGCGGCCTTCGCCGCCTTCCCCTCCCTCAAGATGGTCACCGTGGTCGACGAGGACGTCGACATCCGCAACGCCGCCGACGTCGAATGGGCGCTCGTCCAGCGGCTCGACCCGATGACCGGGATCGTGCGCATTCAGAACGCCTTCGGCCACGAGCTGCATCCGGGCTTCCGCGGCTCGGTCGGCCACAAGGTGGGCTTCGACGCGACCCGGCCGGTGCCGCGCACCCCCGATCAGGACCGCATCGCCTATCGCGATGTCGATCTCGACGCCCACGAGATCGACCTGCCGGGGCGGGCCTGATATCGCCGTCACGGACCGCGCCCCCATGATCGACCTCTATACGGCGGCGACGCCCAATGGCTGGAAGATCTCCATCGCGCTGGAGGAGCTTGGGCTTCCCTACGAGCTGCACGCCGTCGATCTCGTGAAGGGCGAGCAGCACCACCCCGAATTCCTGGCGCTCAATCCCAACGGGCGGATCCCGGTAATCGTCGACCGCGAGGCGGACGGGCTCGTCATCTTCGAGTCGGGCGCGATCCTGCTTTATCTGGCCGAGAAGACGGGGGAGCTGATGCCGCGGGACTTGGCGGGCCGCTGGGAGGTCATTAAATGGTTGATGTTCCAGATGGGCGGCATCGGGCCCATGCAGGGTCAGGCGGTCACCTTCGAGCGCTACTTCGCCGAGGACGTGCCGGCGGCGCGGACGCGCTACAAGCACGAGACGCGCCGCCTCTACGAAGTGCTCGACGGCAGGCTTTCGGACCGCGATTATCTCGCCGGCGACTATTCGATCGCCGACATCGCCAACTGGTCCTGGGTCCACACCCACCGCTGGTCGCGGGTCCCCGTCGAGGGGCTCGATAATCTGCAGGCCTGGATCGAGCGGGTTCGCGCCCGGCCTGCCGTGAAGCGCGGCGTCGAAATCCCGCCGCCCGCCGGCAGCGCCGAGAAGCAGATCGCCTTCGGCGCGGCCATAACCAACCGATAAGTCAGAGGAACAAGGTGCGGAAACAAATAGATAATCCGCTGCTGGAGGAGTGGGCGCCGCCCTATGAGCTGCCGCCCTTCGACCGGGTGCGGCCGGAGCATTTCGAGCCAGCCTTCGAGGCCTCTTTCGCCGCCCATGATAAGGAGATCGCGGCGATCGCCGGAAGCGATGCCGCGGCGACCTTCGAGAACACCATCGAGGCCTTCGAGTTGAGCGGCGAGCGGCTCTCGCGCATCGCATCGCTGTTCTTCAACCTGACGGGCGCC
>CAYVYD010000240.1:0-4391 GCA_964454415.1 uncultured Hyphomicrobiaceae bacterium
GCGGCCAGCGCCAGCGGGTGATGATCGCCATGGCGCTCGCCAACGAGCCAGACCTTCTGATCGCCGACGAGCCGACCACCGCGCTCGATGTCACCATCCAGGCGCAGATCCTCGAGCTGTTGAAGCGCCTGCAGCGCGAATTCGACATGGCGATGCTGCTGATCACCCACGACCTTGGCATCGTCCGCAAGATGGCCGACCGGGTTAACGTGATGACCGAGGGCGAGATCGTCGAGGCGGGCACCGCCAGGGCGATCTTCGAGCGGCCCAAGCATCCCTACACCAGGCACCTGCTCGCCGCCGAGCCCAAGGGCGCGCCGCCCAGATCGAACCCGCGCGCGCCGCTGGTGCTGGAGACCGAAAACCTGCGCGTATGGTTCCCGATCAAGCGCGGCCTGCTGCGGCACACCGTCGACCACATCAAGGCGGTCGACGGGCTGAGCCTCCAGGTGAGGGCGGGGCAGACGCTGGGCGTGGTCGGCGAATCGGGCTCGGGGAAAACGACGCTGGGGCTCGCGCTGCTGCGGCTGATCTCGAGCGACGGTCCCATCGCCTATGTGGGCAAGCGCATCGACGGCTACGATTCCGCCCAAATGCGCCCGCTCCGCCGCGAGATGCAGATCGTCTTCCAGGACCCATATGGCAGCCTCAGCCCGCGGCTTTCGATCGGCCAGATCATCGCCGAGGGGCTGATCATCCAGCAGCCGGAGCTAAGCTACATGGAGCGGCGCGAGCGGGTC
Source organism: uncultured Hyphomicrobiaceae bacterium (assembly GCA_964454415.1). Lineage (GTDB taxonomy): Bacteria > Pseudomonadota > Alphaproteobacteria > Rhizobiales > Methyloligellaceae > JAJFHN01. Next base: position 741 of record CAYVYD010000240.1, read on the forward strand.
TCCCGCGCGCTTCGGGAGGTCGGCCTCGATCCCCATGTCCAGGACCGCTATCCGCATGAATTCTCCGGCGGCCAGCGCCAGCGGATCGCCATCGCGCGGGCCATGGTGCTGGAGCCCAAATTCGTCATGCTGGACGAGCCGACCAGCGCGCTCGACATGTCGGTGCAGGCGCAGATCGTCGACCTGCTGCGCGACCTCCAGCGCCGCCACAAGCTCGCCTATCTCTTCATCAGCCACGACCTCAAGGTGGTGCGCGCGCTCGCCAACGACGTGATCGTGATGAAGAGCGGCAAGGTGGTCGAGCAGGGCAGCGCGGCGCGGGTCTTCTCCCACCCCAAGACCGACTACACCAAGGCGCTGATGGCGGCTGCCTTCGAGCTGCAGACGTCGCATCTGGACGCCGTATCCACCTGAGCGCCGGGCTGGCGGATGGCGATCCTCATCATCTGCCAGGGGCTGGGGCCCGAGCGTTACGACAAGTCCTTGCGCGCCTTGGCGCCCGGGGCCGACATCCGCCTGTGGCCCGACCACGGCGAAAAGGAAGATATCCGCTACGCGCTCGCCTGGAACCCGCCCGAGGGCGAGCTCGCCACCTATCCCAATCTCGAGGTGATCTTTTCCGCCGGCGCCGGCGTCGAGCACCTGCTCGAGGACCCGGCGCTCCCCGACCTCCCGATCGTGCGCCTGGTCGACGCCAACCTCACCATGCGCATGAGCGAATACGTCACCCTCCACGTGCTGCTGCATCACCGGCGCATGCTCGAATACGGGGCGCAGCAACGGGCGAAGGAGTGGCGCCTGCTCGACCAGCCGGCCGCCGAGGAGGTCCGCGTCGGCGTCATGGGTCTCGGGGAGCTGGGCCGCGATTCCGCCCTCAAGCTCGGCGCACTGGGCTTCAAGGTGGCGGGCTGGAGCCGGACCGCGAAGCGGATCGAGGGGATCGAGGGCTTCGCCGGAGCGGACGGGCTCGACGGCTTCCTCGCCCGCACCGATATCCTTATCGCCCTGCTGCCGCTGACGGGAGAGACGGCGGGCATCCTGAACGCCGCGCTCTTCGCCAAGCTCGCCCGCGGCGGCGCGCTGCCGGGCCCGGTGCTGATCAATGCCGGGCGCGGCGGCCTGCAAGCCGAGGCCGATATCTTGGCCGCGCTCGAGGAGGGCACGCTGTGGGCGGCGAGCCTGGATGTCTTTGAAACCGAGCCGCTCCCCGGGACGAGCCCGCTGTGGTCGCATCCCCGCGTCGTCATCACGCCGCACAATGCGAGCATCTCCGAAGGCCCGGCGGTGGCGGGCTACGTGCTCGAAGGGATCGCCGCTCATGAGCGGGGCGAGGCCTTGCGCAACCTCGTCGACAAGAAGCGGGGCTATTAGGGCGCCAACGCTCCGCACCCGCGCCCCTCGCCCCGGCTTTCGGGCGTATCGGGGTACGCCGCGATCCGAGTTCCGCAAAGGAAGACCAAACAGGCATCGCCGCAGGCCGGATCAAGTGGCCGGTTCGGAGCCGTACCTGACGTCGCGGTAGAGGTCCTCGCCACACCGTTCCGCTCCAAGGACGGGTCCTTCACTGTTGCCCGTTTATCACGCGTCCTGGATTTCCGTGACCTGCGCGCAACAGATACGGCCGATTTGGTGTAGAATTCCGCCTGTTGCGGTGGCTTTCGGGCAAACAGCGGAGAACAGCGCCCCGTCGGCTTCGGCGGCAGAGAGGGGGGAGCCATGTTGCGTCGTTATCCGAAGCTATTGTGGGTTCTCGCGGTTACCTCTGCCGCGTGGTCCAGGCCGGCGATCGCCGCGGGTGAAGGTTCGATTCAAGTCAACGGCACCACCGTGACCGCGGGCGTGGGTTGGGAACATCTCGAGATCGCCAATGTGGAATTCGGTGGCAAATATGATTTTACCACCGCACCGTTTCCACTCGTCGAGCCGAACGAGCAGCACGATGGAGGTTTTAATGGCGTTCGTGTCGACGTCGCGGTCGAAAGCGCGCTCCAATTGCCGGGCCTGCCGCACGCATTGATCGGCGTCAAGGGGTTTCACGCCTGGCACAACGATCCGTCAGTGATAACCTGTTTCGGAGCGACCGCCGCGGCCGCCTGTGACGGTGTATCGATTTTCGATCCAAGCCCGGCCGCCAACAATACGCTCAATTCCGGAGTGGGGGAGACGGCCACATATGTGACCGAGAGGGAGGTTCGGCATTGGGGTGGAAGCGTCGAGGTCGCGCCCGCCGGCGGCAAGGACGCAATTTTGCAACACCGGGTGGGAATTGGCTACAGAACCGTCGACCAGGATTTGGCGCTGACATCGACATGGTCGCTTTCCCCAAACCGGCAACAGTACGACGAGAGCTTGGAGACGGATTATCTTGGTGTCTATGCGGGGCTTGGCAGCCGCCACGGTCTCACCGATAGCCTCGTGGCGGCATTCGACGCGGAGGGCGGCGTGTATTGGGCCCGCACCGATTACCGGGGCGCGTTGAACCAAAGGGATCTTGCCGGTGCGCTGTTTCAGGTTCTTGAGCTGGACCGCGGCGAGACCGCGTTCATAGGCGCCCTCAATTTCTCACTCGAACAGCGGTTCCGGGTCTTCACTCTGGCGGGCTTCGCGCGAGGCGAATACTACTCCTACGCGCCCGAGATGGCTTACAATCAGACCGACCGGGACTCTGGTTTCGTCGGTGGTTTCAGTCTTTCCGGCCCCAACGACGGCACCAGGATCGATGATGATGATGCCTGGTCGGTCACGCTCGGCGGGCGTATCGATGTGCCGTTAGGTTCGGCTGATTAGGATTCGTTCCTGACGGGCCTGCGTCCATTCGCGGCGGGAACGGGCATTCCGCGCCGTGGGGCGCAATGTCCGCGCCCGCAGTTCATGGGGATGGGCTTGGAACGGCTCGTTTGACCCCGGGCCGCCCTCCTCCGGCAAAATGAAGCCAAGCCGCCGCGCGCCGCCCACCTCGAGCCCTGCCGCCGCGAAGCGGGCGACCGTCTCGTCCAGCGGCTCGATCGCCGTCTCCATGTGGTGCGCGTTGGCATGGAGCAGCCGCCCGTCCTCCAGCACGATCCCCGCATCGCCGGTCCAGAAGGCGAGGGCGCAGCGTTGGAGCGCCGCCGGAGCGTCGCGGCAATCGTCTCCCGGGCAGCCCCTTCGAATCGGCCCGCTACGGGGCGCGGCTGCCTTCGGGAAGGTAATCCTTGACGTGTGCCTTGATGAAATCGGCGAGCGCGCGGGTCTTTGCAGGAACGCGCAATCTGCTTGGAAAAATCAATGAGATAGGGCGTTGTCTTTCAACTTCCCAATCCGGCAACAACTTCACCAAGCTGCCATTCTTCAATTCGTCCACGATTGCGTAATCCGGTAGCGGCCCTATGCCCGCACCGTTCAAGATCAATGATTTCGCGGCACCGCCGCCATTGGTCTTCAGCACGTTGTCGAACGTGATGGTCCTTTCCTGGCCTGAGCGATGCCGCAGACGCACCTGCCCCTTCGTGGGCGACTGAGTGATGGTGATCCAGGTGTGATCGGTCAAGTCGTCCGGCGCCTTGATCGATGATCCATGCGCCAGGTCATGGGCGGCGCACAATGGAACCTTGGTATCGCCCAGCTTGGTCATTCGCAGGTTGGCGTCGTCGAACTCGCCAATTCGGATCG
>CAYVYD010000241.1:0-4380 GCA_964454415.1 uncultured Hyphomicrobiaceae bacterium
ATCCCAGAGTCGGCGGCGACATTCAACGGAACGGGGCCGGATCGGGCGGGGAATTTGCAAATCTGTTGCGGCAATGCCACATCGGCCGCGCCACGGGGGACCACAGCCACCGGCCGGAAGGCGGCTTATTAAATTATTATTTCAATTCAACTTGTTATCATAAGAAAGGCGGAGCCTCCCGGGACGCGCCCTGCCCTGACGCGGCGCTCCGGCACCGATTTTTCCGCCCCCCGGGCCGAATCCGGGGTGCGAGACGGAGCCGACTGTTGCAATTCCGCCACGAAACCGCCGGCCGCGGCGCGGGCGCGCGGCGCGCCGAACGGGCGCCACGGGCCGGGCGACACCGCCTAGCGCGCGGATCACGCGGACCGCGCCAGCCCGCGCCTATCTGCGCAGGCTGATATTCGCCAGGTTCACGAACTTCTTCTGAGTCGCGTCGTAGCGCGTGATGTGCACGTTCTGGCTGCGTCCCGACACCCTGATGGCCATGGTTCCGGTGAAGCTGACGCCGGAAATGCGGACGCTGATGGTGTTGCCCGTAGCGGAGCCCGACGCGCCGCCGCTGTAGTTGTTGGTGGTTTCGGTCCAGGAGCCGGAAATGCTGTTGCCCTGGATCACCAAATTGCTGTTGACGTTGATCTTGTAGTCGGCGCCGGCGCAATTGATGTGCTGGGTCACTTTGGAGCCGACGATGCCGTAGGTGACGCGGCACCGGATGCGCTCGCGCCCGCCCTTGGTGGGCGTCACCGTGCCGCCGCCGCGCCACGATCCTTCAAGCTGCTTGAAGGTCGCGGGATCGGCAACGCCCGCCGACAACGGCAGTGAAGCGGCGCCGGCCAAGGCGGCCGCGCCGACGATTCTAATCAGGTAATCCCTCATCCGATGTGCCATATGGCCTCCTTTGCGGCCCCCTTCTGAAGCTTGAAGCCCTGCTTACGCCTGACTTCGAACGGTGCGCAGCTTGCGCAGCGACAATACGATTGCCGGCAACAACAGCACGTCGCCGATCAGTGCCGCGGCCAGCGTGCTGATGAACAATTCACCGAATTTCCTCATCGCCGGCAAGTCGCTGAAAACGGTAACCGCCAATCCGACGACCAGAACGAGGGTGGTGAGCACCAGCACCGGGCCGATCCTTGAAATAGTCTGATATACGGCATCGTCAAGAGACCTGTTGCGCGTCATTTCGAAGCGCAGCCGGTTGAGGAAATGGATGGTGTCGTCGACCGCGATGCCGAATGCCACGGTGAGAGAGATGACGCTCGCATATTCGAGCCCCCCTCCGGTGAGGTAGATCCAGGTCCCGGCGGTGAGAATCGGAAACAGATTGGGCACGACGCTGAGCGCGGCGATCCCCGCCGAGCGGAAGGCGAGACCGATCACCAATATGACGACGACAATCGCCATCAGCAGGCCGCGGTTGAGCTGGGCGATCATGTTCGAGCTCTGCATGGCCGCGAGCGCGGAGAGCCCAGTAACGGTGAACTCCAAATCGGGATTCTGGGCACGGATGCCGGCGAGCTGCTCGTCCAGCGATTCCAGCAGAGGCACCGAATCGTGGGCATCGAGGTTGGGCAGGCGTCCGGTCACGAGTGCGGCCTGGGCGTCCTCGTTGACGAAACGGCGCACCACGTGTTCGGGCAATTTCTCGAGATATTCGTAGAGCACGCCGGGGCCGGTCTCGCCCACGCCTTCGAGCCAACGGCGCAGGGTCTCGAGCGACCACACATTGCCGATGCCGGGCTGCCGTTCGATCAGGCCATGGGCCTGGCTGATGGCGGCGACGACGTCGGGCGAGTTGACGGTCCGGTCCTCCGGCCAGCTCACCATGACGTTGATCGGATGGGCGCCGGTGAGCTTGACGTCGATGCGCTCAGACGCGGTGATCGACTGACGCGTGTCGGGGACCTGATCGCTCAGGCGGTAGCTGGGCTCGAGCTGGTAATAGAAGACCCCGAAAAGGGCGACGAGGCCGACGCCGACCCCCGCCACGGGGCGGTAGTACCGGGAGAGCCATTGGGCGATCGCCGCGCACAACTCCTCCAGCCGGGTCATGGCGTGATGGCGGCCACCCTCGGTGCGGATGAATTCGTGCTTGTCCCTGAACAACAGCAGCACCAGCACCGGCACCAGGACGATCACCGAGATGAAGGCCATGAAGGTGGAGAGCGCGGCGGCCGTGCCGAAGGTCCGGATAAGGCCCGAATCGGTCCAGGTGAGGGAAAGAAAGGCGATCGACGTGGTGATCGACGTCAGCACGCAGGCCGGCCCGATGGTGGCGATGGAGTGGTTGGCTGCGTCGTAGCGGTCATAGCCTTCCTTGAGGCGGCGGCGGATCGAGAACACCATGTGCATGGCGTTGGTGAAGGCGATCACCATGACGAGCGGCGGGATCACGTTGATGAAGGTGTTGAGCTTGAGGCCGAACCAGCCGAGCAGCCCCAGCGCCCACAGCACCGAGACCGCCGGACACAGCGAGGTGATCATCACGAGCTTCAGACGGCGGAAAAAGGCGAGCGATATCAACAAGCCGACCAGGAAGCCGCTGGTGTTGTAGATCAGCCGGTCGCGCATGATGGCGTCGCGGATCTCCTGCTGCATCACCGGCACGCCGACGAGCCGGCTGTTGAGGCCGATGGGGTCGAGAATCTCGTTCGTCGTCTTGCGGATCTCATCGAGCGTCGCGGAGCGGCCGAATTTCTCGATCACCGCGGGCTTGAGGGAAATGATCAGCAGGGTGAGCTGGCCATGGTCGTCGGGAACCGACAACAGCTTGCCGCCGATCAGCGGGTGGCTGCTGACCCGTTCGGCCAACGCGTCGAAATCGGCGCCTTGCGGCAGGTCGGCCGGAAACATCGGCGGCGCGTAGCCTCGATCGTCGGGGGCCTCGCGCATCGAGAAGATCGAGATGATGCCGTCGATGGCGTCGACGAATTTCAGCTCCAGATGCAGGCTGCGGATCCGCTCCAGAATCTCGGGCGTCATCAGGTTCGGGCCCTCGATGGCGACCAGAATGTCGAACTCGCTGGTCGGAAAGCGGTCGCTCATCTTCTTGTAGTTCTGGAATTGGACCGTGTTCGAGCGGAACAGCTCGCTCAGGGTGTGATCGGTCTTGACCCGGGTGATGCCGAAAGCGCAAAAGACGGAAAACAGCGCGATCATAACGAGCGCCGCGACGGGATAACGGACGGCCGCAGACCCAATGCGTTCAAGTCCGAATCCGAGTGAGGGCATAGGCGCTGTTTAACCGCGAATGAAGGGAATTTGAAGGCCGCCCACGGCCAAGACGCAATAGGGCCAAATCGACCAACGGCCTCCCCGACGTCCAGCCGGCGCATCTTGCATAGATTTGGTCAAAAGGAAACCCACATGAAACTGGCACGTTACGGGGAGCCGGGCGCGGAACGGCCTGGCCTGATCGCGCCCGACGGCAGCCTGCGGGATCTCGCACATGTGATCGCGGATGTGAGCGGCGAGGTACTGGGCGAGGCCGGGCTCGACGGATTGCGGAGACTCGATCCCGAGGAGTTGCCGCCGGTTGAAGGCAATCCCCGAACGGCCCCCCCGGTGGGCGCGGTCGGCAAATTCATCGGCGTCGGCCTCAACTATGCCGACCACGCCGCCGAAACGGGAGCCGCGATCCCGGCCGAGCCAGTGCTGTTCACCAAGGCGAACTCGTGCATCGGCGGCGCCTATGACGACGTGCGGTTTCCGGCCGGCGCGGAAAAGGGCGACTGGGAGGTGGAGCTCGCCCTTGTGATCGGGCGGCGGGCGACAGATGTCGGGGAATCGCGGGCGCTCGACCACGTCTGCGGCTACTGCGTCTGCAACGACGTCTCCGAGCGCGCCTTTCAGATGGAAGGCACGGGCCAATGGCTCAAGGGCAAGAGCCACGACAGCTGGGGGCCGCTCGGCCCGTGGCTGGTGACGCGGGACGAGATACCCGACCCGCAGAACCTCGAGCTTTGGCTCGACCTCAACGGCGAACGCCGGCAGACGGGACATACCTCGACCATGGTTTTCGCGGTCCCTGAACTCGTCGCCTTCATCAGCCGCTTCATGACGCTGCTCCCCGGCGACGTGATCACCACCGGAACGCCGCCCGGCGTCGGCATGGGGCAGAAGCCGCCGCGCTATCTGCGGGCGGGCGACGAGATGCGCCTAGGCGTCGAGGGGCTCGGCGAGCAGCGCCAGCGGGTCGTAATCGGGGCGTGACACCGCGGCGGGCGGCTGCGATTGCGCCCGTCACTGCGTCCTCACCGCAAGTGGTTGAGCGGCCCGCGGCCCTTGCCCACCCTGAGCACGTCCGCGGTCTGGAGCGATTGGGTGACGAAGGCCTTGGCGCGTTCGACCGCCTGGCGCAGGGTAGCGCCCAGCGCC
>CAYVYD010000242.1:0-4339 GCA_964454415.1 uncultured Hyphomicrobiaceae bacterium
GCCGCAAGATCGGGTTTCCTTCGGCCGGAGCGGTTGCTATAGGGCTTCCCACCACCACAGGCGAGCGAGCGCGATGGGCGAAATGAGAATAGCGATTATGGGCGCGGCCGGGCGCATGGGCCGCACCCTCATTCGGACCGTGCACGAGCGCGAGGGCTGTCTCGTGGCCGGCGGCACCGAACAGCCGGGCGCGGCCGCGGTGGGCGCCGATCTCGGCGATCTCGCCGGGATCGGGCCGCTCGGCGTTTCGGTCACCGACAAGCCGCTCGAGCAGTTCGCCAATGTCGACGCCATCCTCGATTTCACCACGCCCAAGGCGAGCCTCGAATTCGCCGCGCTGGCCGCCCAGGCGCGCATCATCCACGTGCTCGGCACCACGGGCTTCGCCCCGGGCGAGGAGGAAAAGCTCGAGGCCGCCGCGCGCCACGCCACCATCGTCAAGGCCGGCAATATGAGCCTCGGCGTCAATCTGCTGGTGGCGCTCACCCGCCGGGTGGCAAAGGCGCTGGACGAGGATTTCGACATCGAGATCGTCGAGATGCACCACCGCCACAAGGTGGACGCGCCCTCGGGCACGGCGCTGATGCTGGGCGGGGCGGCGGCCGAGGGACGCAACATCAATCTCGGGAGCCACAGCATCCGCGGGCGCGACGGCGTGACCGGCGAGCGCAAGCGCGGCGACATCGGCTTCGCCGCGCTGCGGGGCGGCTCGGTGGTCGGCGACCACACGGTGATCTTCGCCGGCGAGGGCGAGCGGGTCGAGCTCACCCACCGCGCCGGCGACCGCGCCATCTTCGCGCGCGGCGCCGTGGTCGCCGCGCTGTGGGGGCGCGGCAAGGGGCCGGGGCTCTATTCGATGATGGACGTGCTGGGTCTGAGCTGAGCGGATCGCAGGGGAACGCGAATCATGGACAACGTGCTGGTGCTGGTGCGCCACGGCGAAAGCGAGTGGAACAAGAAGAATCTGTTCACCGGCTGGAAGGACGTGGGGCTGAGCGAAGGGGGCGAAGCGGAGGCGCACCGGGCGGGCAAGCTGTTGGCGCGCGAGGGCTTGCGCTTCGACATCGCCTTCACCAGCGCGCTGATCCGCGCCCAGCGCACCCTCGACATCATCCTGGAGGAGCTCGGCCAGGCGGGCCTAGAAACGGTCAAGGACCAGGCGCTCAACGAGCGCGACTACGGCGATCTCGTCGGCATGAACAAGGACGACGCGCGGGCCAAATGGGGGGCCGAGCAGGTGCATATCTGGCGGCGCTCCTACGACACGCCCCCGCCCGGCGGCGAAAGCCTCAAGGATACGGCCGCGCGGGTGCTGCGCTATTTCGACGCCAGGATCGCGCCGCTGGTCGAGGCCGGCAAATCGGTGATCGTCTCGGCGCACGGCAATTCGCTCCGCGCGCTGGTCATGCGCCTCGACAAGCTCACGCCGGAGGAGGTGACACAGCTCAACCTCGCGACCGGCGCGCCGATCGTCTACCGGCTCAACGCCGACGGGTCCGTCGCCGAGAAGCGCGACCTCGCCGCCTAGGGCCGTCAGACCCCCGCCCGGGCCGCCTCCCAGCCGATGATCGCCCGCTTGCGGGTGATCCCCCAGTGATAGCCGCCGAGCCCGCCCCCCTTGCGCAGCACCCGATGGCAGGGGACGACGAAGGAGATCGGGTTGCGCCCGACCGCCGAGCCCACCGCGCGCGAGGCCTTGGGCGCGCCCAGATGCCGGGCGATGTCGGAATAGGTCACGGCGCGGGCCATCGGAACCCGGAGCAGCGTCTCCCAGACGCGGATCTCGAAATCGGTGCCGATCAGCACGACCTTGAGCGGATCGGCGGCGCTCCAGAGCGCCGAATCGAAGATGCGCCGGGCGAACGGCGCCGTGCGGCGCGCGTCCTCGCGGTAGCGGGCGCGCGGCCAGCGCGCCGTCATGTCGTCGAGCGCGGCGCGCTCCTCTTGCGCGCCGTCGGCGAAGGCGAGGCCCGCGACGCCGCGGCCCGTCGCCATGATCAGCACCCGGCCGAAGGGCGAAGCGTGGAACCCGTAGGCCATCTCGATGCCCTCGCCGCGGGCCTTGTACTCGCCCGGCGTCATCGCCTCGTGGTCGACGAAGAGATCATGCAGCCGGCCGGGGCCCGAGAGGCCCACCGCATAGGCGGTCTCCAGCACGCTCGCCGAATCGCGCAGCAGCGCGCGGGCATGGTCGAGCGTGATCGCCTGCAGGAACGCCTTGGGGCTGATCCCCGCCCAGCGCTTGAACAGGCGCTGGAAGTGGGCGGGCGAGAGGCCGACATGGGCCGCGACCTCCTCGAGCGGCGGCTGCTCCTGCCAGCTCTGCGAGACGAAGGCGATGGCGCGGCGCACGCGGTCGTAGTCGTCGGCGCCGCCTTCCGCGGGAGCGGGCGTGAGCTGTTGGGTCATCGGTTCGGGTTGGGCGGCCATGACGCGACTCTAGGCGAGGCCGGCCCCGCCATCGACCCGATTCTTGCGTGTCTTCCCGCTTTTTCGCCGGCGCTAGCCTTGCCGGCCGCGGCAGCGGGCGAGCTCGCGGGCGAAGGCGTCGGCGAAATCGCGCTTCTCCTCGTCGCTCAGGAAGGCGCCGAAGGTCAGGCTGCGGCCGTGCGAGGAGAGCGAGAGCTGATGCCGGCCGTCGGGTGCGCGGGCGAGATCGAAGCGCACCCAATAGGGATTGAAGCGGACCGAGGTGGCGCGCCCCGATGGCGGCACCCGGGTCAGCGTCAGCGAATCGGCGGTGAGGTCGACGAGCTCGTAAAGGCGGCCCGAGCGGTAGTTGAGGCGGAAGGCGCCATAGGTGAGGAGCGCCGAGAGGGCGAGGAAGACGACCACGGGCCAGGCGCCCACCGAGAGGAAGGCGGCGTCGGCGCCCGCGATGGCGGCGGCGAGGACGGTCATCAAGGCGCGGAACTGGCCGTTCCGGAGCGAGCGGTGCGGCGTCAGCTCGGCGCGGAACAGGCGAGGGCCTTGCGGTGCCCGCCCTTCATGGGTGATAGAGTCATGGATCATGGACATGTGTCCGCGCCCTTCGCCCGTCCTTCTAGAAATCCGCCATGGCCGCCCGAAGCAAAACCGCGTCAGCTAATCGCAAATCCGAGGAAAAGCCAAGCCGGGCAAGGATCGGCGCCGGGACCATCGAGCAGATCTTCGCCCGCTTCGAGGCGGCCGATCCCGAGCCCCGCAGCGAGCTCTCCTACATCAACCCCTTCACCCTGCTGGTCGCGGTGGTGCTCTCCGCCCAGGCCACCGACGCCGGCGTCAACAAGGCGACCAAGCCGCTCTTCGCGGTCGCCGACAGCCCGCAAAAGATGGCGGCGCTCGGGGTGGAGAAGCTCGAGGACTACATCCGCACCATCGGGCTCTACCGCAACAAGGCGAAGAACGTGATCGCGCTCTCGAAGATGCTCCTCGAGGAGCGTGGGGGCCAGGTGCCGCGGACGCGCGAGGCGCTGGAGGCGCTGCCCGGCGTGGGACGCAAGACCGCGAACGTGGTGCTCAACGTCGCCTTCGGCGAGCCGACGCTCGCGGTCGACACCCACATCTTCCGGGTCGCCAACCGGCTGGGGCTGGCGCCCGGCAAGACGCCGCTCGAGGTGGAGCGGGGGCTCGAGGCCGTGGTGCCCGAGCGCTACAAGCTGCACGCCCATCACTGGCTGATCCTGCACGGGCGCCACGTCTGCAAGGCGCGCAAGCCCGAATGCTGGCGCTGCCCGATCGCCGATCTCTGCATCTTCGAGCCGAAGACGCCGGCACCCTGAAGTCCCATTGGCCCGGTTCGTTTTCCGATCGGCGCCCGCTTGCCGCTGGTTTGCGCGTCATGCCCGGGCCTGTTCCGGGCATCCAGGGGGCGGGGCGGCGGACTCCGGAGGCCCTTGATTGGAACCTAGTCGCCGCCCGCCCGGCGCAACGCCTCGATGTCGAGCTTGTCCATCCGCAGCAGGGCCGTCATCACCTTCTCGGTTTTTTCCGGGTCGTCGTCGGGCAGCAAATCGCCCAGCCGGGCCGGCACGAGCTGCCAGGAGACGCCGTATTTGTCGGTGAGCCAGCCGCAGTGTTCCGCCTCACCGCCCGCCGAGAGCTTCGCCCATAGCGCGTCCAGCTCCGCCTGGCTCTCGCAATTGACGACGAAGGAGATGGCGGGCGAGAAGCTGAAATGCGGACCGCCGTTGAGCGCGACGAAGGCTTGGCCGTCGAGCTTGAAGGAGACGGTCATCACCGATCCCTTGGGCCGTCCGGCGGCTTTTGCGCCGGCGTCGCCGTAATGGTTGATATGGGTGATCTTCGAGTTCTCGAAGATCGACACGTAGAAGGCCGCCGCCTCCTCGGCCTTGTCGTC
>CAYVYD010000243.1:0-4328 GCA_964454415.1 uncultured Hyphomicrobiaceae bacterium
CCCGCCTTCTGGTAGAGCGAGGGCGTGGCGTTGATGGCGTTTTGCAGTTGGAACACCCAGGGCGCGCGCACCACCGCGCTTCCCTCCAGCTCCGCGCGCTCGAGATCGGCGATAAGCGCGCCGAACGCCGTCCCCGCCGCGCCCCCCAGGGCGCCATCGGGATCGCGCGGGCCCGCCGACCAGTCGATGGCGCGTTCGATCCGCACCTCAATCCTGCCGCCCGCCTCGTCGAGCGCGATTTCCTCGATAGCGTCGCCGCGCCGCAGCAGGTTGTGGTTGAAGAGGTAGCCGACGGCGAGCAGATCGGGCTGGGCGCCGATGGTCATCAGGGTAACGACGTCATGGCCGTTGAGGCGGAGCTCGAGCGGCCGCTCGACGATCGTGGCAAGCTCCACCGCCCCGCCCGCCTGATCGCGCCCCGCATAGGTGACCGTCAGCCGCTCGTCGCCGGGATCGGGACGAATCCGATGCGTCTCGTTCATGCGCTGCCCTCCGTTGCCGGCCGCCCCGCCCGCGAGAAACGGGCCGGGGCGGGCGCCGGAAACGCATCTTACACGCGCCGCCGGGCGGCCCAAGCGTTGCGGCGCGGCCCGCGAGCGGCCGTATCATCGGCGCCGGGCCGTCTCCCGCCGGATCGGCGAAAATCCGCCATGTCCGCCGTGTTGCAAGCCCCCGGACCCTATGCTAGAGGAGGCGCGGTTTCCAAACGGGATGGGCGCTTGCCTTGCCCCTTCCGGCTGACGCCGCGTCTTCAACGACAGACGTCCCGCTGGGCTGAGGCGGGACCCCATTCCGACAAAGAGCGAACCCACAGTGTCTGGCCAAGATCCAATCGTCGCGGGCGTCGCCGGCCGGTATGCCACGGCGTTGTTCGAATTGGCCCGCGAGGGAAGGAAGCTCAAGCAGGTCGAGAAGGATCTGGGTAGCCTCGAGGCGATGCTCGACGGCAGCGCCGATCTGGCGCGGCTGGTGCGCAGCCCCGTGTTTTCCGCCGAGGACCAGGCGCGCGCCATGGGCGCGGTGCTCGCCAAGGCCAAGATCAAGGGACTGACGGCGAACTTCGTCGGCCTCATCGCCAAAAACCGCAGGCTATTCGCGCTGCGCGACATGATTGCCGCATTCCGCGCCCTCCTCGCCCGCGAACGCGGCGAGGCCACCGCCGACGTCGCCACCGCCGCCAAGCTCAGCGCCGCTCAGCTCAAACGCCTCAAGACGACGCTCAAGAGCGCGCTCGGCCAGGACGTGACGGTCGCCGCCCGCGTCGATCCCGAGCTTCTGGGCGGCCTCGTCGTCAAGGTGGGCTCCCGCATGATCGACAATTCGCTCAAGACCAAGCTCGACAATTTGAAAGTTGCCATGAAAGAGGTGGGCTGATGGAAATCCGCGCCGCAGAAATCTCCTCGATCCTCAAGGAGCAGATCAAGAATTTCGGCAAGGAGGCCCAGGTCTCCGAGATTGGGCAGGTACTCTCGGTGGGCGACGGCATCGCCCGCGTCTACGGCCTCGACAACGTGCAGGCGGGCGAGATGGTCGAGTTTCCCGGCGGCATCGCCGGCATGGCGCTCAACCTCGAGGTCGACAATGTCGGCATCGTGATCTTCGGCGACGACCGCGACATCAAGGAAGGCGACACCGTCAGGCGCACCGGCTCGATCGTCGAGGTGCCGGTCGGCAAGGCGCTGCTGGGCCGGGTGGTCGACGGGCTCGGCAAGCCGATCGACGGCAAGGGGCCGATCAAGTCCAAGGAGATGCGCCGCGTCGACGTCAAGGCGCCCGGCATCCTGCCGCGCAAGTCGGTGCACGAGCCGATGCAGACCGGCCTCAAGGCGATCGACGCGCTGATCCCCATCGGCCGCGGCCAGCGCGAGCTGATCATCGGCGACCGCCAGACCGGCAAGACCGCGATCATCCTCGATGCGATCCTCAACCAGAAGACCGTGAACGAGGGCGACGACGAGAGCGCCAAGCTCTATTGCGTCTATGTCGCGGTCGGCCAGAAGCGCTCGACCGTCGCCCAGTTCGTCAAGATGCTGGAGGAGAACGGCGCGCTCGACTATTCCGTCGTCGTCGCCGCCACCGCCTCCGAGCCCGCGCCGATGCAATTCCTGGCGCCCTATTCGGGCTGCGCCATGGGCGAATATTTCCGCGACAACGGCATGCACGCGCTGATCGCCTATGACGACCTCTCCAAGCAGGCCGTCGCCTACCGGCAGATGTCGCTGCTGCTGCGCCGCCCGCCGGGCCGCGAAGCCTTTCCGGGCGACGTCTTCTATCTCCATTCCCGCCTGCTGGAGCGCGCCGCCAAGCTCAACGAGGATCACGGCTCGGGCTCGCTCACGGCGCTTCCCGTCGTCGAAACGCAAGCCAACGACGTCTCCGCCTACATCCCGACCAACGTCATCTCGATCACCGACGGCCAGATCTTCCTCGAGACCGATCTGTTCTATCAGGGCATCCGCCCGGCGGTGAATGTCGGCCTTTCGGTCTCCCGAGTCGGCTCCTCCGCCCAGATCAAGGCGATGAAGCAGGTCGCCGGCGCCATCAAGGGCGAGCTTGCCCAGTACCGCGAGATGGCCGCCTTCGCCCAGTTCGGCTCCGACCTCGACGCCGCCACCCAGCGGATGCTCAACCGCGGCGCGCGCCTGACCGAGCTGCTCAAGCAGCCGCAATTCTCGCCGATGAAGGTCGAGGAGCAGGTGGTCACGATCTATGCCGGCACTCACGGCTATCTCGACAATCTCCCCGTCGAGGCGATCGGCCGCTTCGAGGGCGAGTTGCTGCGCGCGATGCGCGACAAGCACGCCAAGCTGCTCAAGACGATCCGCGACGAGGGCGCGCTTTCGGAAAAGACCGAAGAGCGGCTCAAGACCGCGATCGACGCCTTCGCCGAAGCCTTCGCCCCGTAATCCGCTAAAGTCCGAATCCCGCCGCCATGCCGAGCCTCAAGGACCTCCGCAACCGGATCGCCAGCGTGAACGCCACGCAGAAGATCACCCGCGCCATGCAGATGGTGGCGGCCGCCAAGCTGCGCCGCGCCCAGGAGGCGGCGGTACCCGCGCGGCCCTATGCCGAGCGCATGGGGGCGGTGCTCGCCAATCTCAACCAGCGCGTCGACGCCGAGGCGGGGCCGCCCTTGCTGGTCGGCACCGGCCGGGACGATACCCATTTGCTGGTAGTGGCGACGGCCGAACGCGGCCTTTGCGGCGGCTTCAACGCCAATATCGCCCGGCTTGCCGCCGAGCGCGTCCGCCGCCTGACCAAAGAGGGCAAGACAGTCAGGATCCTGTGCATCGGGCGCAAGGGCCGCGACGTGCTCGCCCGCTCCTTCGGGTCCATGATCATCGATGTCGTCGATCTGCGCGGAGTGCGCCGGATCGGCTTCGAGAACGCCCACGAGGTCGCCGCCCGCGTGCTCGCGCTTTTCGAGGCGGGCGAGTTCGACGTCTGCACGCTGTTTTTCTCCGAGTTTCGCTCGGTCCTCACCCAGGTGCCCAAGGCGGTCCAGCTCATCCCGGCCCGCCTGCCCGAAGGCGGCGAGGGCGAGGCGGTGGCCCCCGCCGACGGCGCGGCCTATGAATACGAGCCCGATGAGGAGGAGATCCTGGCCGCGCTGCTGCCGCTCAATGTGGGCACCCAGGTCTTCCGCGCGCTGCTCGAGAACGCGGCCAGCGAACAGGGCGCGCGGATGACCGCGATGGACAGCGCCACGCGCAACGCGGGCGAAATGATCGACAAGCTGACGCTGCGCTACAACCGCACGCGCCAGGCGATGATCACCAAGGAACTGATCGAAATCGTGTCGGGCGCCGAGGCGCTTTGATCGCACACATCTCGGGGTTGGCTGTTATGGCGAGAGCGAAGAAGTCCGTTGGTTACGTGAGGCAGGTGATGGGCGCCGTCGTCGACGTCCAGTTCGACGGCACGCTGCCGGCGATCCTGAACGCGCTCGAGACCGACAATCTCGGCAGTAGGCTGGTGCTGGAGGTGGCCCAGCATCTGGGCGAGAGCACCGTGCGCACCATCGCCATGGACTCGACCGAGGGCCTGGTGCGCGGCGCCGAGGTGTCGGACACCGGCGATTCCATCACCGTTCCGGTTGGCGACGAGACGCTCGGGCGCATCATCAACGTGATCGGCGAGCCCGTCGACGAGGCGGGACCTGTCAAGACCAAGGCCAGGCGCGCCATCCATCAGCCGGCGCCCGAATTCATCGACCAGTCGACCGAGACCGAGATCCTGGTCACCGGCATCAAGGTGGTCGATCTGCTGGCGCCCTACGCCAAGGGCGGCAAGGTCGGGCTGTTCGGCGGCGCCGGCGTCGGCAAGAC
>CAYVYD010000244.1:0-2092 GCA_964454415.1 uncultured Hyphomicrobiaceae bacterium
ATCAAGGAGGCGCCGCTCGCTTGTCTCATCGCCATCGGCATCACCTCGGCGGCGTGCGTCGCGCTGTTCTTCTATCCGGGTAAGGTCCTGGCGCTGCTCGAGCTCATCAACACCGGCAATGGAGCCACGCCATGACGCGACGCCGCAAGCGCCACATCTTCGACGACCCGAAAAACGTCAGGCGGATGATCCACGCGCTTTACGGGCTGTGCGGCCTGTCGGTGCTGGCCGAGTTCGCGGTTCACCGGCACGTGGAGCATCCCTGGGAAGCGGTGTTCGGCTTCTACTGCCTCTACGGCTTCGGCGCCTGCGTGGCGCTGGTGCTGATCGCCAAGGAGATGCGTAAGGTGCTGATGCGGCGGGAAGGCTATTACGATGACTAGCACCGCCCCCTTCCTGATCTTCTTTCTGGGCGCGCTGCTGGTCCTCCTCAGCCGGGGCAGGGCGCAGAAGATCACGCTGCTGGCGGTGCCGCTGGCGGGCGCGCTCAACCTGTTTTGGCTGGGCGCGGGCGCGGAATGGCGGGTGGCGTTCCTCGACTACGAGCTGACCCCCGTGCGGGTGGATCAGCTCTCGCTCCTGTTCGGCTACCTGTTCCACCTCGCCGCCTTCCTCTCCATCGTCTTCTCGCTGCATCTGCGCGACAGGCTGCAGCACGTTTCGGGGTTGCTTTACGCGGGGAGCGCGCTGGGCGCCGTCTTCGCCGGCGACCTCATCACGCTGTTCGTCTTCTGGGAGCTGCTGGCAATCACCTCGAGCGCGCTGATCCTGGCGCGGCGCACGCCAGAAGCCCATGGCGCGGCGATGCGCTATCTGACGATCCAGGTGGGCTCCGGCGTGATCCTGCTCTCTGGCGTCATCCTGCGCGCCGCGCAAACGGGCGACATCGCCTTCGGGCAAATCGGACTCGACGGGCTTTCCGGCACGCTCATCTTTCTCGCCTTCGGCATCAAATGCTGCTTCCCGCTGCTGCACAACTGGGCGACGGACGCCTATCCAGAAGCGACGCCGACTGGCACCGTATTCTTGAGCGCGTTCACTACCAAAGTCGCGGTCTATTGCCTGGCTCGCAGTTTCGCTGGGGCCGAACCGCTGATCTATATCGGCGCCGTCATGACCATGTTTCCAATTTTCTTCGCGGTGATCGAGAACGACCTGCGCCGCGTGCTCGCCTATTCGATGATCAACCAGCTCGGCTTCATGGTGTGCGGGGTGGGGCTCGGGACCGCGCTCGCGTTAAATGGCGCTGTCTCGCACGCCTTCAACGACGTGATCTTCAAGGGGCTGCTCTTCATGTCGATGGGGGCGGTGCTCTACCGCACCGGCAAGATCGACGGATCGGAGCTCGGCGGACTCTACAAGACGATGCCCTGGACGGCGGGATTCTGCATCGTCGGCGCAGCCTCGATCTCGGCCTTTCCGCTGTTCTCGGGCTTCGTCTCGAAATCGATGGTGATGGCGGCAGCGCTCGAGGAGGGCCACCCGCTCGTTTGGCTGGCGCTGCTGTTCGCCTCGGCGGGCGTGTTCCATCACGCCGGCATCAAGATCCCGTTCTTCGCCTTCTTCGCCCACGATTCCGGCCTGCGGCCCAAGGAGGCGCCGCTCAACATGCTGATCGCCATGGGGCTCGCGGCGATGGTCTGCGTATTTAACGGCTGCTATCCGTGGCTGCTCTATAGCTTCCTGCCATGGCCGGTGGACTACCAACCCTACACGGCGGAGCACGTGCTCACCCAGAGCCAGCTGCTGTTCTTCTCGGCGCTCGCCTTTTGCTGGCTGAAGCTCTCCGGACTCTATCCGCCGGAGCTTCCCAGCGTGAACATCGACGCCGAGTGGGTCTACCGCAAGGCGATTCCGGCGGCGTTGCACCGGGCCTACCGGGTGAGCGGGGCGCTGCGGCTGGAAGCGCTCGCCCGCCTGCAGCGGCGGCTTCAGGGCGTGCTGCGCGGCATCTACCGCCATCACGGGCCGCAAGGGATCCTGGCGCGGACTTGGCCGACGGGCAGCATGGCGTTTTGGACGACGCTGCTGCTGGGCGTCTATCTGATCGCCTATTATTTCCTGTGACCGGCCGATCGGGCGGCGCGGCGGG
>CAYVYD010000244.1:2192-4327 GCA_964454415.1 uncultured Hyphomicrobiaceae bacterium
ATCGAGTTGTATTGGGGATTACAACTTGTCCTGATCATGGTTGCCGACTATTCAACTGACGATTGCAAAGCTTTGAGTCTTGTCGATTGCAAGAGGGAGTTAAGCGATGGAAGAAAGATCCGAAAAAAGCGAGCTTGTGGAGCTAACCACCGAGATTATTTCCGCCTATGTCAGCAATAATACGGTGGTCGCGGGCGATCTGCCGGCGATGATCGCCGATGTCTACGAGGCGTTGAGCAAGGCCGCCGCCAAGGCGTCGCACCCGCTCAAGGAAGAGATGAAACCCGCCGTTCCAATCAAGAAATCGGTGATGCCCGACTACATTATCTGTCTGGAAGACGGCAAGAAGTTCAAGTCGCTCAAGCGTCATCTGCGCACGCACTACAATCTGACGCCGGAGGAGTACCGGGAAAAATGGGGTTTGCCGCACGATTATCCGATGGTTGCTCCCAATTACGCCGCCGCCCGTTCGGAGTTGGCGAAGAAGATGGGCCTCGGGCAGCGCCGACGTTCCTGACGTCCTAGGTCCCGCTTACACCCCAAATCCTGGAATCGTTAACCGTCCCTGCGCCTCGCCAGGCGCGTGGTTGGCCGTGTCAGTCATGCGCCGAGGCGCGGGTCGCGGGGAGCGCGTCAAGGCAGGATCGCCGCGCCCTCCAGCGCCGCCTCGGCGTCGTGGCGGATGCGCTTGACCATCGCGGAGAGACCGTTGGAGCGCTGCGGCGTCAAATGATCCCTGAGGCCGAGGGAGGCGAGAATCCCCTCGGCGTCGGTGGTCAGGATCGCCCGGGCGCTCTTGCCGGAATAGATGGCGAAAAGAATAGCGATGAGTCCGCGCACGATATGGGCGTCGCTGTCGCCCTGGAAGGTCAGGACGGCGCCGTCCTCGCCTCGAGGCTCGACCTCGGTCGAGAGCCAGACCTGGCTGACGCAGCCTTCGACCTTGTTGGCGGGGCTGCGGGCCTCCTCGGGCAGGGGATTGAGCCCGCGGCCGAGCTCGATGACGTAGCGGTAGCGGTCCTCCCAGTCGTCGAGCAGCTCGAAATCGGCCTTGATGTCGTTGAGGGACATGGCTCGCGCCCAATGGTTCACACCCGCTATCACACTTAGATCATTGTGCGTGCAATGCAATGGGGCGGAGGGCGGAAAGGCGGAAAGGCGCCGGACGCCGCGGCGTGAAGATGGGCGCGCACGGCCAGACAGCAAGGGCAGGGAAACTGTCTAATGGCCGTACGCGCCCTGGCAGGCGGTGGCTGCCGAAATCAAGCTCTGGTCAGGCGGAGGGAGCTCGAGGCCAGATCCCCGCCAGGGCGGCGCGGCGGACGTGCCGGCAAGGCTTTACCCGCCGCCCGTATGCCCGTGGTATCCGCGCCGCCGGAGCCGGCGACAAGCGCGCTCCTGCGCGCCGGTCAATGCTCGAACGCGCTCAGCTCGTGGGGCCGGACCAGGCCGGACCCATGTCGCTGTCCTTGAGCGTGCTCTCAGACATTTTGCCGAACAACGAGAACTGCTTCTCGGGCCGCGCGTCGGCCTCGGCGGTGCCGTCGGTGTCGAAGTCCTTGACGAAATCCATCACCATTTCCGCGCCGAACTGGGCCTTCTGCACGAAGGTGTCGAAGGCGTTCTTGGTCTGCAAGCAAACCACCGGGTTGCGGATGCAGAAATGCGACAGATCCTTCACCGCGGCTTCCGCGGTTCCGTAGACCTCCTTCTGCTGCTGCTCATTGGCAGGGAGAAGCAGAATGAGGATCGTAAGCCAAAAGGCTATCCTGATGAAAAACATGTGCCTACCCTTTTGTCTACCCTTAGGAAAAATCACGTTCATTTCTTCGAACGATGGGAATATGCTAGCACTATCTGAATAAGAACGTGCTAAGTGATAGATCAATATTGTAATAAAACTATATTATACTTTGATATAAATTAGAATAAATTTTTCAATTACTAAATTTTATCTTCTATGGATTCAAATTCGACGAAAATTTGTTCCAGGATCGATTAAAATTGAAATCAAATTGACCGCAGCCGCGGACCCGCCGAAAGGGCGCGGCATTCCGCCGAAAACGCGGCCGCCGGCGCGGAAGGGCGAAGGCCAAGGCGCGTGCGCCGCGGGGCGAGAGCGGTGGGCGGAGGCG
>CAYVYD010000245.1:0-4326 GCA_964454415.1 uncultured Hyphomicrobiaceae bacterium
CGTTGCGGGCGAGCGCATCGTCTTTTCCGGGGTCGGCAAGACGGCGGACGAAATGGCGCACGGCCTCGAGCGCGGGATCTACGCCTTCAACGTCGAATCGCGCGGCGAGCTCGAACGCTTGAGCGCGGTGGCCGCGCAGACCGGCACGACCGCGCGGGTGGCGCTGCGCGTCAATCCGGACGTCGATCCCAAGACCCACCACAAGATCTCCACCGGCAAGGCCGAGGACAAGTTCGGGATTCCCTGGAACGAGGCCTTCGAGCTCTACCGGTTGGCGGGCGGGCTGCGCGGCATCGAGGCCCGCGGCGTGCATATGCATATCGGCAGCCAGATCACCGATCTCGAACCCTTCGAGCGCGCCTTCGCGCTGCTGCGCCAGCTGGTCGAGCAGCTAAGGGAGGCGGGGCAGAGAATCGAGTTCGTCAATTTCGGCGGCGGCCTCGGCGTGCCCTACCGTAGCGACGAGGCGGCACCGCCCGAGCCCAAGGCCTATGCGGCGATCGTGCAACGGGTTGCGCGCGACCTCGACTGCCGGCTGATCTTCGAGCCGGGCCGCATGATCGCCGGCAATGCGGGCGTGCTCGTCGCCCGGGTGCTTTACCTCAAGGAAGGCCCGACCAAGACCTTCACCATCGTCGATGCCGGGATGAACGACCTGATCCGCCCCACGCTCTACGGCGCCCATCACGAGATCTGGCCGGTGGAGGAGGCGCGCGCGGCGGGCGAGAAGGTGGTGAGCGACGTGGTGGGACCGGTGTGCGAGACGGGCGATTTCCTGGCGCTGGGGCGCCAAATGCCGCGGCTGGAGCCGGGCGACCTGATCGCCGTTCTGACCGCCGGCGCCTATGGCGCGGTGCAGGCCAACAGCTATAACAGCCGGCTGCTGGTTCCCGAGGTGCTGGTACGCGGCGGAGACCACGCCGTGATCCGGCCGCGGCCGAGCTATGCGAGCCTGATCGGCGCCGACAAACTTCCCCCCTGGCTCGCCGATGAATGAGCGCAAGGGCGGGCCCGACGGGCCGACCGTGCGGCGCAAAACCACTCGTAGCCGGTCTCTCCCATGTGATAGCCTGACCCCATGATCGATCGATTGCGTCATTTGCTGGGCCTGTTGCGGCCGGCGGAGGGCGACGTCGCGCTGCTGCTCGAGCGGCAGGTGCTGATCGCCAAATGCATCCTGATGTTCGAGCGGATCTGGCGCGCCCTGCTCTGGCCCTTCGTGCTCACCGGCGGCTTCGTGTTCGTCTCTCTGGTCGGCCTGTGGGACGCGGCTCCCGGATGGGTGCACAGCGTCGGCCTGCTGCTCTACGCGGCGGCGATGACCGTGCTGCTGGTGCCGCTGGCGCGGCTGCGATGGCCGGACCGGGATGAGGCGCTGCGCCGGCTGGAACGCGACTCCGGCAACCGGCACCGGCCGGCGTCGGCCTATGACGACACCCTTGCCCAAGGCGATGCGCCGGCGAGCCAGACCCTATGGCGCCTGCACCGCGAGCGGATGGCCCGGATGGTCGCGGCCCTCAGGCCGAAGGCGCCGCAACCACGGCTCGCGCGCTTCGATCCGTTCGCCCTGCGGGCGCTCGTGCTGCTGCTGGTGATCACCGCGAGCGTCGCGGTGGGGACCAATGCGTGGGAGCGCATCCGAGCGGCGTTCACCCTGGAGGGAGACGCCGGCGCCCCGCGCTACCGGCTACATGCCTGGGTGACGCCGCCGATCTACACCGGCAAGCCGCCCATCGTGCTGGCCGACGGCGATACCTCGACAACGGGCCGGGACGAGGCGCCCAAGGCCCACGCGGTGCCGGAGGGAAGCGTCGTGCTGGTGCGCGTCCACGGTCCGCCCTCCACACGGCCGGAGATCGCCTACAACCGGTCGGATTCGCGCAAGCGCAAGGTGCTCGAGGTCGACAAGAGCGAAGGGCAAATGGCCGAATACAGCTTCACCCTTCCGGGCTCCGGGCGGCTCGCGGTGATCGATTCGGGGCGGCAGCGGACCAGTTGGGCGTTCGACGTCGCCACCGATCATCCCCCCTCCATCCGCTTACTGGAGGACCCCGACGCGACGCCGCGCGGAGCGCTGCAACTGATTTACGAGGTGGAGGACGACTACGGCGTCGCCCACGCCGAGGCCCGCTTCGCGCTGGCCGCCGAACCGGCCGAAAAGAGCGCGGCGCGACCGCCGGAAGCCGAGGCCGACGAACCGCTGATCGAGCCGCCGGCGATCCCCCTGCGGCTGCCGGCCGGCAACGCGGCCTCCGGCGAGGGGCGCACGTTCAAGGACCTCACCTCCCATCCGTGGGCCGGCTTGAAGGTGCGCATGACGCTGGTCGCGCGCGACCAGGGCGGCAAGGAGGGATCGAGCGATCCGGCCGAGTTCACCCTGCCGCAGCGCAAATTCACCAAACCGCTGGCCCGCGCGATCGTCGAACAGCGTGGCAAGCTCGTCGTCTCGCGCAAAGCGCGGCCGGACATCGCCCGGGCGCTGGACGGTCTGACGATCGCGCCGGAGAAGTTCTTGAAGGACATCTCGGTCTACCTGGCGCTGCGCTCCGCCTATTGGCGGCTGAAGAACCGCGACGACGACGAGGGCCTGATCAGCGTCGTCGATCAGCTTTGGGACGTAGCGGTGAAAATCGAGGACGGCGATCTCACCGACGCCGAGCGCGAGCTTCACGCCGCCCAGGACCGGCTGATGCAGGCAATCCGGGACGGCGCGTCGGACGAGCAGATCAAACGCCTGGTGGCGGAGCTGCGCGCCGCGCTGGGGCGCTTTCTGAAATCGCTCGCGCAGAACGCGCGCGATCGGGGACTCAACCCCATGCAGAAGGGCGCCTTCGACGACGGCATACTGAACGCCAAGGATCTCGATGAATTGCTCCGCAAGATCGAGGAGCTGGCCAAGACCGGGTCGCGCGAGCTGGCGCAACGCCTGCTTGGCGAACTGCGCGACATCCTGGAGCGCCTGCAGATGGGAAGGCTGGGCCAGGACATGCGGCGCGACCAGATGATGAAGGCGGTCGAAGGGCTCGGCGACATAATCATGAAGCAGCAGAAGTTGCTCGATGAGACCTTCGACATGAAGCGCCGGCAGGGCGACCGGGGCGGGGCCGGCAGCCAGCGCGAAGGAAGAGCCGGTCAGGGGCCCGCGCCCAAGGGCGGCAACGAGGGCAAGGGCCGCGACGGCAAGGGCCAGGGCGGCGCCGGCGATCTGGCCCAGCGCCAGGGCGAACTCGCCGAGCGATTGGGCAAACTGGTTGATCAGCTCGGCGCCTTGGGCGCCACGCCGCCGGGCGATCTGAAAGGCGCGGGGCGCGCCATGGGCGACGCCCACCGCTCGCTCGACGAGAAAGCGCTGGGACGGGCGACGCAACAGCAGTCGCTGGCGCTAGACCGGCTGCGGCAGGGCGCCCAGGCGATGGCCGAGAAGTTGATGCAGATGCTGGGCGCGCAGATGGGCCGCGCCGGCAACGGCCCGCGCGACCCGCTGGGGCGCCCCGAACGCACCATGGGCCCGGACCTCGGCACCTCCGTCAAGGTGCCGGACGAGATCGACATTCAGCGGGCGCGGGAGATTCTCGACGAGCTGCGCCGCCGGCTGAGCGAGCCTTCGAGGCCGCTGCCCGAGCTCGACTATCTGGAACGGCTGATCCGCAATTTCTGAAGGCCTGCGACGATCTAGGCCGCGTCCGCCGCGACCGCCAGCACGGCTTTGACGCGCTCGCGGATCTGCTCGAGCGTGAAGGGTTTTTGGACGACGCCTTCGATAACCGTCTGCAGGTCGCCGGCGCGCTCGCGCTGCTGGGCGTAGCCCGTCATCAGCAGGATCGGCAATTCGGGCCGGTCGCGCGCCAGCCGCAGCGCCAGCGCGATGCCGTCGATGACGGGCATGCAAATGTCGGCGAGCAGCAGGTCGTAGCTCTTGAGCGGCGACATGACGTGCTCGAGCGCCTCGCCGCCGTCATGGACGACGGTGATGTCGTGACCGTCCATTTCAAGCGCCCGGCGGACGAAGTCGCGCACGGCGCGGTCGTCCTCGGCGAGCAGAATGCGCGCGCCCGATCCCTTGCCTATCATCATGCCCGCCTCCGCAGGCCGACCGAATTCACGCGGAATCCTGCATGATTCGGCCGATGAATGGCAACTCGCGATATTTGTGATCGAAGTCCATCCCGTAGCCCACCACGAAGACGTCCGGACAGGGAAAGCCGGTGAAATCGGGCTCGATGGCGACCGCGCGCGCGGCCGGCTTGTCGAGCAACACGCATGTGGCGGCGCGGCGCGCGCGCCGGGACTGGATCATCGCCTTGGCGTGGGCAAGGGTGAGACCGG
>CAYVYD010000246.1:0-4320 GCA_964454415.1 uncultured Hyphomicrobiaceae bacterium
ATGGTGCCCAGGGGCGGAATCGAACCACCGACACGCGGATTTTCAGTCCGCTGCTCTACCAACTGAGCTACCTGGGCCAGCCCCTCATCCGCTCCCCGCGGGCCGCGCGCGCCTTCTGCGGACGGGCGGCCGCATGGGCCGGATCGAGCTTCGGGCTTATAGGCAATCCCTCATTCCCTGTCGAGTCGCCAAGGGTCGCGGTCAGGCGGGCGCCCGGGCCCTCAGTCTTCGTCCCCGTCTTCGCCGCCTGAACCCACCGAAAGCGAAGCCCCCTCAACGACATAAGACTCGCCCAGCCAGCGTCCCAGGTCGACGTCGGCACAGCGCCGCGAGCAGAACGGTTTGAAGTCGCGCGAGGCGGCCTTGTCGCAGATCGGGCAGCGTGGCCTCTTGGGCGCGCCGTTGCCCTCGCCCGCGCCGCCGCCGGCCGCTTTATCCGCCGGTTTCACAGCACCGCCTCGGCCTTGTTGAGCCAGCGGAAATAGAGCGGGAAGCCCTCGCCCGTCAGCATCGCCACCACCTCGGTGAGCGGCAGGCCGACGACGTTGGAATAGGAGCCGACGATCTTGGTGACGAAGGCGCTCGCCACCCCCTGGATGGCGTAGCCGCCGGCCTTGCCGCGCCATTGGCCGGAGCCGAGATAGGCGTCGATTTCGTCGCGCGAAAGCCGCTTGAAGCGCACCCGCGTCTCGACGATGCGGGTGCGGTATTGGCGCTCGGGCGTTGCCAGGCATATCGCCGTATAGACCCGGTGCGAGCGCCCCGAGAGAAGCTGCAGCGCGGTCGCGGCCTCGTCCACGAAGGAAGTCTTGGCCAGCACCCGGCGCCCCACCGCCACCACGGTGTCGGCGGCGAGGATATAGGCTTCCCCCAGCTCGGGATCGCCCTTGAGCCGCTTGGCCGCGGTCTCCGCCTTGGCGCGGGCCAGCCGGCGCACCAGCGTGCGCGGCACCTCGCCCTTCTTCGGCGTCTCGTCGATGCTGGCCGGCAGCAGCCCGTCGGGCTCGATACCCACCTGCTGCAGCAGCGCCAGCCGCCGCGGCGAGCCGCTCGCCAGCACCAGCTTGTGGCGCGGCGCGGCGCGGGGGCCGGCGCGGGTCTCGCCCATCCCCTTCAGCCGGTCGGCAAGGCCCGCGAGCGGGCCCCTACTTGTAACGGTATGTGATGCGTCCCTTGGTGAGGTCATAAGGCGTC
This sequence comes from uncultured Hyphomicrobiaceae bacterium, assembly GCA_964454415.1. Lineage (GTDB taxonomy): Bacteria > Pseudomonadota > Alphaproteobacteria > Rhizobiales > Methyloligellaceae > JAJFHN01. The sequence continues at coordinate 1,195 of CAYVYD010000246.1, forward strand.
ATTTCGACCAGGACCTTGTCGCCGGCAAGGACGCGGATCCTGTTTCTGCGCATGCGCCCAGCCGTGTGGGCGATGATTTCGTGGCCGTTCTCGAGTGTCACTCGAAACATGGCATTGGGCAACAACTCGACGACAGTTCCTGGAAATTCTAATAACTCTTCCTTCGACATCTGGCGGCTCGCCCGACGGGATATCGCGGAGAATGATCGCCCCCCGTGGCAAAATCAAGCGCCGGCTGGCCCGCGCGCGGGAGGGAGCCCGGCTCACACGCTGGCGCCCGCGCCCAGCGCGAACCGCGTCTTGATGCGCGCGAACAGCAGGTCGCGGCATTGCCGGTAGGCGTCCAGGATCTGCTCGCGCGTGCCGGCGGCCGAGGTCGGGTCCGGCGTCGGCCAGAACTCTACCTCCACCGCCATCGAATGGGTCAGCTCGAGCGCCTGGTGATGGGCCTCGGGCGAGAGCGTGATGATGAGGTCGAAGGAGCTGTCGTGCAGATCGGAGATGGCGACGGGCGCGTGGCCCGAGATGTCGATGCCGATCTCGTCCATCACCGCCACGGCGAACGGATCGGTTTCGCTGGGCCGCACGCCGGCGGATCTGGTGTAGACCCGGTTGGCCGAGAGGTGGCGTAGCAGCGCCGACGCCATCGGCGAGCGCACCGAATTGAGCGTGCAGGCGAACAGCACCGCTCCGGGCAGTTCACCAACCCCGGCCGCCGCCATTCCTAGCCTTTCCAGTGCAGCGCGCAGATCAGGGTAAACAGCCGGCGCGCGGTGTCGAAATCGACCGTGATCTTGCCGGCGAGACGCTCCATCACCAGCCGGCTGCCCTCGTCGTGCACGCCGCGCCTGCCCATGTCGATCGCCTCGATGCGCGAGGGTGGCGCCGTCTTGATCGCCTGGTGGTAGCTCTCGACCATGATGAAGTAGTCCTTGACCAGCCGCCTGAAGGGCGAGAGCGACAGCAGAAAGCTGGTGAGCGGTTCGCGCTCGGCGTCGCCGACGGCGAACACCAGGCGGTTGTCGGTGATCGAGAGATGCAGCGTGTAGGGGCCGGGCGCCCGGCCGTCGAGCTCGAAGAAGTTGGTCTCCAGCAGATCGAAGATCGCGACCTTGCGCTCGTGCTCGACGTCGGGCGTGTTGCGCCCGATCGAAGACTCATCCAGAGTCAGTTCGACGAGGCGGCTCGATGTGGCTGGCAATCCGCCGCCCTTGTCGTTCTCCGAACCCATGTCGCTGTCCCGTCGCTGCCCGCGCCCGTGTTCCGCCCGCCGCCGCTCAGGACCGGTTTCGTTTGAGTCTGATTTCCACCGACCGGCGGTGGGCCTCGAGTCCCTCGGCCCCGGCCAGGGTCATGGCCGCCGGCCCCAGTTCCCCCAACGCGGCGGCGTCCAGCTTGAGAAGCGAGGAGCGCTTCATGAAGTCGAGCACGCCGAGGCCGGAGGAAAAGCGCGCGCTCCGCGCGGTGGGGAGCACGTGGTTGGAGCCCGCGACGTAGTCGCCGATCACCTCCGGCGTGTGCGGCCCGAGGAAGATCGCGCCCGCATTGTTGACCATCGCCAGCAGCGCCTCGGGGTCGGCGGTGGCGATCTCCAGATGCTCCGGCGCCACCCGGTCGATCAGCGCCGGCGCCTGATCGAGGCGCTCCACCTCGATGATCGCGCCGAAGTCGCGCCAGCTCGCCGCCGCGATCTCGGCCCGGGGCAGCGCCGCCAGTTGCCGCTCGACCGCCGCTTCGGCCGCTTGGGCGAGCGCGGCGCTGTCGGTGATCAGGATCGATTGCGAGGAGGCGTCGTGCTCGGCCTGGGCGAGCAGGTCGGCCGCCAGCCATTCGGGGTCTGCGCTTTCGTCCGCCACCACCAGCACCTCCGAGGGCCCGGCGATCATGTCGATCCCCACCTGGCCGAAGACCTGGCGCTTGGCGGCCGCCACATAGGCGTTGCCGGGCCCGACGATCTTGGCGACCGGGGCCACGCTCTCGGTGCCGTAGGCGAGCGCGGCGACCGCCTGCGCGCCGCCGATCCGGTAGATTTCGGTGACCCCGGCGAGCTTGGCGGCGGCCAGCACCAGGGGCGCGATATCGCCGCCGGGCGCGGGCACCGCCATGGCGATCCGTTCGACGCCGGCGACGGCGGCCGGGACCGCGTTCATCAGCACCGTGCTCGGATAGCTCGCCGTTCCCCCCGGCACGTAGAGGCCGGCCGACTGCACCGGCGTCCAGCGGGTGCCGAGCTCGACACCCGTCTCGTCGCGGTAGCGGTCGTCCTTGGGCAGTTGCCGGGCGTGGTGCTTGGCGATACGCGCGTGGGCGAAGGAGAGCGCGGCGAGCGTCTCGCGGTCCGCCTGCGCCTCGGCGCTGGCGATCTCCTCCTCGGCCACCCGGAAGCCGGTGGCGGCGAGGTCGATGCCGTCGAACCGCTTGGTGAGCTCGATCAGCGCCTGATCGCCGCGCCGGCGCACCTCGGCGATGATCTCGGCGACGCGCGCGCCCACGTCCTCGTCCGCCTCGCGCTTGGCGGCGAGCAGGGCGGCGAAGCGGTCCTCGAAATCCGATGCCCTGTGGCGGAGCCTGATGGCCATCTCTTGCCCGCCCCTCACCGCCGTTTTGGCGGCCGGTCCTCTGCGTCGGCCCGCAGCCTTTCGTCGTCGTCCGCCAATTCGTGCCACGGCCGGCTCTTGGCGCGCCAGGCGGGGCCCAGATCGTGCAGCTCCGCCTCGATGCATTCCACACGCAGCCGCACCGCGCCGCCGCCGGCGAACACCAGGGTCACGAATCCCTCCGGCGTCTCCGTCTCCTCGAACTGGATGGCGAGAAGTTCGACCGCCGCCGATTCCGCCTTCTGCCTGAGGTTCTGGATCTGCGCGCCCAGCACGCGCTCGAAGCGCAGCGCCGCCCGGCGCCGCTCCATGGTCTTGTCGCGGGAGGCGTTGGCGCTCGTCCAGTCGAACCGGTTGAGCACCATCGCGAAGCGGTTGCGCGCGGGCACAAAGGCCATGTCGCCCACGCGCATGACCGCATCCTGCACATGGGCCGAGAGAATCTCCAGATCCTCGGCGTCCAGGGCGACGAGCTTGAGGAGCTCCATTTTGCGCTTGGCTCCCGTCGATGAAGTCTCCGGTCCGGGTC
>CAYVYD010000247.1:0-4306 GCA_964454415.1 uncultured Hyphomicrobiaceae bacterium
ACCGACTTTTCCCCGGCCGTGCGGGCGATCGCCTCGCCGATCAGGGGCGCGATCGAGAGCACGCGGACGTTGTGGGCGACGCGGACGGCTTCGGTGGGGAGGATCGAGTCGGTGATCACCAGGTTCTTGAGGCTGGAGGCCGAGACCCGCGCCACGGCGCCGCCCGAAAGCACGCCATGGGTGATATAGGCGCTCACCTCCGTCGCCCCCTTGTCGATCAGCGCGTCGGCGGCGTTGCACAGCGTGCCGCCGGAATCGATGATATCGTCGACCAGAATGCAGGACTTACCGTCGACCTCGCCGATCACGTTCATCACCTCCGAGTCGCCCGGCCGCTCGCGGCGCTTGTCGATGATCGCGAGCGGCGCGTCGATCCGCTTGGCGAGCCCGCGGGCGCGCACCACGCCGCCGACGTCCGGCGAGACCACCATCAGCTTGCCGTTGTCGTAATGCTCCTTGATGTCGCGCACCATCACCGGGGCCGCGAACAGATTGTCGGTGGGGATGTCGAAGAACCCCTGAATCTGGCCGGCGTGCAGATCCAGCGTCAGTACCCGGTCGGCGCCGGCGCGGGTGATGATGTTGGCCACCAGCTTGGCCGAGATCGGCGTGCGCGGTCCGGGCTTGCGGTCCTGGCGGGCGTAGCCGTAATAGGGGATCACGGCGGTGATCCGCCGCGCGGAGGCCCGGCGGAGCGCGTCGATGATGATCAACAGCTCCATCAGGTGGTCGTTGGCCGGAAACGACGTCGACTGGAGGACGAAGGCGTCCTCGCCACGCACGTTCTCGTGCACCTCGACGAAGATCTCCATGTCGGCGAAGCGGCGGACGACGCAGTTGGTGAGCGGCGTGTTGAGATAGGCGGCGATCGCCTCCGCGAGCGGGCGGTTGCTGTTGCCTGCGACCAGTTTCATGGGGCGATCTGATATGCGCCGCGGCGCAGCGACGAGCTAGGCTGAGTCCTCAACCCGGCGAGGACCGATGGAGGCCAGTTTATTAGCAGTGGGGTATGGGCGTGTAAACAGCGGTGCCGCGCCCGCGCCGGGCTGGCGCGCCGGCTCACCTTCGCGCCCGCGGCAGCAGCTTGACGATGCCGTCGGCCGCGGCGGCGGCGGCGGCGTCCGCATTGGAACCCCAGGCCTTGTCGAGGGAGCCTTTTTGGATGGTGTTGTTCTGCGACACCTTGCCCAACGTCTTGCCCCCGGGGTCGGAGACCTTCCATTCGATGGCGATCGTCTGCCTGTTGCCGGAAGGGCGCCCCATCCTGACCGTGCCAGCGACGGTGTAGACGTTATTGCCTTTCGCGCTCGCCAGTTTCACGCCCTTGCCGGCAAGATGTTTCTTGATGGCGAGCGTCAGGCTCTTCGAGCCGTCGCCGGGCGCGCCACTGACGGTAGGAACCAAGGCTAGATATTGCCCCGAATCGCCGCCCTGGGTGGCGGCGGGCGTCCGTTGGGCCGCCGTGGCCACCGGCCGCTCGGCGGGTTCCTGATTGGGCAACCAGGCGGCAAGGTCGCCCATGGTCGTGGCGGCGATCGCGCTCAGCGCCTGGCGGTCGACGCCGGCCCAAGGGTCCGAACCTTTCTTGGGAATGGGCTGCTCGCCGAGAATGCGGTGGACGCGTTTGTCGGAAGCATCCAAGACGTCCCAGATATAGGCGAGCTTGTAGTTGGGGCCGTCCGGCGAGGTGGAGAGATAGCCTCTGACCTTATAGCTGGCGCCGCTTTGGACGATGGGAACGTCGTGTTCCTTCGCCGCGCTGGCGAGTTCGACGTTGAGCGCTTTCTCGACACCGGCCGGAGGGCCGATGGTCTTCATGAAGGTAACGGACGCGCTCTTGCCAGAGCGGCCGAAAAAGCCCTGCATCGGCCCGCCGGCACAGCCGACGAGCGCCCAGGCCATGGCCGCCAGGGCGACGACGTTGAAAATTCGATATACCGAGCTGTGCGCTCCTATCGCGCCCATGCTCCTCACCATCTGGATCCAAATCAGCCGTATTGGAATCTAATCAATTGCCGCCGACAATCAGGCCCGTTTCCGGGAGACGGCGTTCCCTACCCCAATCCCGGGGAATTTCTATCCTCTCAGCGATCACGCGTCCAGTTTCGGCAGGAGGCGCGGTGCCCGAGTGTCAATTATCGTTAACGATGATCACGCGAGCAGAATGGCAGAAATTTGGCGTCCGTAGTCGTCCTCGCCCTTGTGCGTCGCGCGCCGGAAGCTGAATAGCCTGCTTTCCCCCGCGTAGGTGCAGATTCCGAGATCTTCCATTCCGGCGAGGCCCATCGCGCGCAAACGGTCGGCGACGTAGCGCGGCAAATCGAAATGGGGCCGCTCGCCGGCGTCCGGCCGCGTGAAATAAACCCCGTTGCCCGCGTCCGCCTCCAGGAAGGCGGACTCGAACTCCTCGCCAACCTCATAGGCTCGTGCAGAAATCGCCGGCCCGATCGCCGCACGCACGCGCCCCCGCTCCGCCCCCAGCGCCTCCATTTGGCCGACGGTGGCCTCGAGAATTCCCGAAAGCGCGCCGCGCCAGCCCGCATGGGCCGCGGCAACGACGCGCGCCGCGCCGTCGGCCAGCAACACGGGCACGCAATCGGCGGTGAGCACGCCGAGCGCGAGCCCCGCTTGATCGGTGACCATGGCGTCGGCCTGGGGCGCGGCGTCCCGCTCCCACGGGGCCCGAACGGCGACGGCGCGGGCCGAATGGGTCTGATAGAGGCTGATGAGGTTGGCGGGCGCCGCACCGAGATACGCCGCGACGCGGGCCCGGTTCTCGGCCACGCGCGCGTCCTCGTCCCGCGAGCCGGGACCGCAATTGAGCGAGGCGTAAAGTCCCTCGGAGACGCCGCCCTCGCGGGTGAAGAAGCCGTGGACGACGCCGTCGAGCGCGGAAAGGGATTTGGCCTCGAAGGGGTTGATCATCGGCCTCTCATTCGCGTCTTCAAGCCGCGGAGAGGGCGGGCATTCGCCATTCGGCCTCGAATGCCGGCGGCGCCGGCGACTGCTGGGAGGTCAGCGCGATCACCTTGAAGAGCGCGCCCATCTGGGCCGGGTCGACCAGCCGGCGGGCACCGGATTCGACGAGCCGGGCCTGATCGGGAGACGCCGCCTTCACCAGCGCCTCGCAGCGTTCGGCGAGCCCCAGCGACAGCAGAAACGCGGCCTGCCGGAGCGGCCCCCAGACCCGCAGGCCCGCCGCCGCGGCGCCGCGCGCCAGCGCTTCGAAATCCACATGCGCGGTGAGATCGGCGGCGCCCGGCGCCTCCAGCGGATCGGCATTGGAATGGGCACGGACCGCCTGCAGCGTGTCGCCGCAGGCGCTCTCCAGATGCCCGTAATCGATCACCAGGCAGGCGAGCGGAAAGCGCGCCGCGCGCCGGGCGAGCTCACCGGCTAAGGGGCGGCAGGCGGGGCGCGTTTCGAAGATATCGCCGTCGCGGACGCCGCCTCGCGGCAAGGCGCTCAGGATCTCCTTGTCCCGCACCGGGCGCGGCGCGAGGCAAAACGAAAAGGCGCCGTCCTCGCCGATCCCGACGCAGCGCTCGCGCCAGCCCGTGCCGCGGCGTTCGAACTGGCGGACGGCAAGCGCGTCGAAGAATTCGTTGGCGATGACGATCGCCGGCCCCTCGGGAACGTCCTCGAGCCGCTCGTGCCAGCAGGGCCGGACGCCGGGACCCTCTAGGCGCTCTTCCTGAGCCTTCCGCAAGGGGACGCTGGTCTCGACGAGATGGAGGGTGAGCGCGGCCGCGAACTCGGGCACCAGCCGGCTCGCGCGCAGGGCGTCGGCCATCAGCGTGCCGCGGCCCGGTCCGAGCTCGACCAGGCGGAAGGTTTCCGGCGCCCCCATCGCCCGCCATGTCTCGGCCGCCCACAGGCCGATGAGCTCGCCGAAGATCTGGCTTACCTCCGGCGCGGTGACGAAGTCGCCTTCGCTCCCTAGCGGCTCGGCCACCCGGTAGTAGCCGTGGCCGGGATCGTGCAGGCAGGCCTCCATATAGTCGACGAGCGCGATCGGGCCCGTCTCCTCGATCCGGCGGCGGAGCGCGCCGGCCAGGGAGGCCGCGGTCTCGCGCGGCCCGGAGCGGGGACGGGCGCGCGCCGTCATGCGGGCGCCTTCATGCGCCGGCCGCGCCACAGTAGGAAGCCGCCGATCAGCACCATGGGGACCGAATAGGCCTGGCTCGCGGTGGTGTAGGGGGTGGCGAAGAAATGGGTCGGGTCGTAGTCGCGGAAGAACTCGCAAAAGATGCGCGTCAGCCCGTAACCCAGGAAGAACACCCCGGTGACGACGCCCGGCCGGGCG
>CAYVYD010000248.1:0-4287 GCA_964454415.1 uncultured Hyphomicrobiaceae bacterium
GGGTGGATGTTGAGCTGGCGGTCGCGCCAGCGCGCGACGAAGTCCTCCCCCAGGATGCGCATGAAGCCGGCATTGGCGATGAGCTCCACTTGGGCTTCGCGCAGCGCGGCGTCGAGCGCCGCGTCGAAGGCAGCGTGCGATTCGAATGCCTTGTGGTCGATGGTCTCTTCCGCGATTCCGGCCTCGCGGGCGAAGGCTAGCCCCGGGGCGTCCGGCCGGTTGGAGACGACGAGAACGATCTCGGCCGGAAAATCGGGCGCCTCGCAGGCCTCGATCAGCGCGGCCAGATTGCTGCCGCGCCCCGAGATCAGGACGCCGACGCGCTTGCGGGTGGCCATCAGCCGAGCTCCAGCGTGCCGGAAAGGGCGATTTGGGCGCCGCCGCGGGCGGCCTCGAGGGTGCCGATCAGGCGTGCCTCCTCACCCGCCTGGCCCAGGCATTCCATCAGAGCCGCCGCGTCCGGGGCCGCGCAAATGGCGGCCATGCCGATGCCCATGTTGAAGGTGCGGAGCATTTCCCGGGCGTCGATGCCGCCGGTTTGCGCCAGCCAACCGAAGAGCGGTGGGACGCTGAGCGTGCCCAGATCGATGTTGGCTGCGAGCCCTTTCGGGAGGACGCGCGGGACGTTCTCGACGAGGCCGCCGCCGGTGATGTGGGCGAGCGCCTTGACCGCGCCGGTCTCGGCGATCGCCTCGAGCAGCGGGCGCACATAGATGCGGGTCGGCGTCAGAAAGGCGTCGGCGAGGCTGCCGCCGGGCGCGAAGGGAGCCGGGGCGTCCCAGGCGAGCCCCTGATCGGCGACGACGCGGCGGATCAGCGAATAGCCGTTCGAATGGGCGCCGGAGGAGGCGAGCCCGATCACCACATCGCCCGCCTCGAGGTCGTCGCGCGGCAGCAGCCGGCCGCGCTCGGCGGCGCCCACGGCGAAGCCGGCGAGGTCGTAGTCGCCGGCGCCGTAAAGGCCTGGCATTTCCGCCGTCTCGCCGCCGATCAGCGCCGCGCCGGCGAGCTCGCAGCCCTTCGCGATGCCGCCGACCACCGCCCGGGCGGCCCTCTGGTCGAGCTTGGCGCAGGCGAGGTAATCGAGAAAGAACAAGGGCTCGGCGCCCTGGACGATAAGGTCGTTGACGCACATGGCGACGAGGTCGATGCCGATGCTGTCGTGACGGCCGGTCTCGATCGCGACCTTGAGCTTGGTGCCCACACCGTCGGTGGCGGCCACCAATATGGGATCCTCGTAGCCAGCGGCCTTGGGATCGAACAGGGCGCCGAAGCCGCCGATGCCGCCGAGCGTTCCTTTGCGCGCGCTTTTCGCGGCAAGCAGCGCGATGGCCTCAACGAAGGCGGCGCCCGCGTCGATGTCAACGCCAGCGTCGCGATAGGTGACGCGCCCGGTGTTGTTTGTGGACTTGCGCGGAGTCATTTATCCCTGCTCAATTTTCCGCTGTCGGGCATTCGGGGACCATCAATCCGACCGAATGGCGCGCGGTCAAGCCGGATATGGTCTTGCCCCATTCGCGTGCCACAAAATTGCATAACCCAATGTAGCTTTGATAGGGAAGGCCCGCTTCGGGTATGGAGTGAATCGGAAGGGCGAGGCATTGGTGAGATGAGGCTCGGAACCGCGGCATACTTGGCGTTGGCGGTGCTTCTCGCCCAGGCGGGCGCGGGCGCCGCCGCCCGCTCGGGTTCGGTCTACGTGGTCGCCAACCTCGCGGTCGAGGCCGAGGCCATGGACGCGGTCCAGGCCAAGAAGGAGGCGTTCGCCGAGGCGCAGCGGCGCGCCATGGCCATATTGCTGCGGCGAATCGTGCCCTTCGGCGCTTATGACCGCCTGCCGACGCCCGAGCTCTCCGTCGTCGAGGAACTGATCGACGATCTTTCGGTCAGGCGCGAGAGCAATTCGGCGACGCGCTATCTCGCCACCCTCGACTTCACCTTCCAGGACGAGGCGGTGCGGCAATATCTCGCGGGCTACGGCCTCCCCTATGTGGAGACGCGGGCGCCACTCGCCACGGTGCTGCCGATCCTGGTCGAGGACGGCAAGATCGCGAGAGGCACCACCAATCCGTGGCGCAAGGCCTGGCTCGGCCTCGACCTCGTCAACACCATCACGCCGGTGAAGCTCGCCAATGTCGGCGGCGCGGTCACGGCGGACGTGGTCGACGGCCTGTTGGTCGACAACGACAGCGCCTACGAGCAACTGAACAGCACCTATAAGAGCCGCCGTCTGGTGGTCGTTCTGGCCGTCTACAATTCGGCCGAGGCCAAGCTCTCGACCCGGTTCTACGGCGTCGACGCCGCCGGTGCGATCAGGCTCGCGCGGGAGGACCGGGTTTGGCAGGGCGACCTGGGGAGCGGCCTCGACCACGCCGCGCTGGTGGCGCTCGGCATCCTCGAAGGACGCTGGAAGGCTGCGAATGCGCCCTCCACCAGCGTGGGGGCGGATGGCCCGCAGGCCGCTTTCGGCGTGACGGTGGAGTTCGCCGGCATGCAGCAATGGCAAAAAATGCGGGCGCGGCTGACCCGCGTGCCCGGCGTCCAGGCGCTCAAGGTGACCTCGCTGTCGGCGCGCTCGGCCGACGTGACGATGCAGTTTCCCGGCGGCGCCGAAAGCCTCGCCCGGCAGCTCGGATCCTATAATCTCTATCTGGAAAACGCCGCGGGGCGCTGGATCCTCCGCGGCAATTGAGGATTGCGAAAGGCCGACATGTTGAAGTCTTCGCCGGTTTGCCGGCATCATGCTAAGAGGCGGCATGCCGAGAGGCGGCGGGGCTTCGCCGCGCCGGCGACGGCCAAGTCATTGAAAGCTCCGGAAAGGGCAGGTCTTGAACGTTCCGAACGTCATAACGGTTTTTCGCATCTTCCTGGTTCCGGTCGTCATCTGGCTGATCATCTCGGACCAGATGAAATTGGCGTTCTTCGTGTTCGCGGCGGCGGGCGCCACCGATGCGCTCGACGGATTTCTGGCCAAGCGATTCGGCTGGCGGACCGAGCTCGGCGCCTATCTCGATCCGTTGGCCGACAAGCTGCTGCTGGTCAGCATCTATATAGTGCTGGGGCTGGCCGGCCACTTGCCCGTGTGGCTGGTCATCGCGGTGGTGAGCCGCGACCTTCTGATCGTCGGCGCGTTCCTGCTGACCTGGATCCTCGACCGGCCGCTCGAGGTGCGCCCGCTCCTGATCAGCAAGGCCAACACCGCAAGCCAGATCGTCCTTGCCGCGCTGGTGCTCGTCAATGTCGGCTTTGCGCTGGGATGGCTGCTGCTGATCCAGCAGCTCGTCTGGATCACCGGCGCCTTGACCATCCTTTCGGCGGCGTTTTATCTGGTGGCCTGGTTGCGCCAGATGTCGGATTACGAGGAGACGCGCAGGCCCGCCGCAGCGCCGTCATCCTTTAAGCCCGACCGGGCCAAGGCCCGCGAGAGCCGGCGCGCGAAGGAGCAAGCAACCGGTTCATGAGTGCTCGGCAACAGGCGCTTTTCTGGCTCGCCATAGCGTTAGTGCTGATCGCTCTTCTTTCGCTTTTGCGCGATGTTCTGCTGCCCTTCGTGCTGGGCACGACGATCGCCTATTTTCTCGATCCCGTGGCCGACCGGCTGGAGCGCATGGGGCTCTCGCGGCTGATGGCGACGGCGCTGATCTCGATCGCCGCGGCGCTGGTGCTGGCGGCGGTGATCGTCGGGCTGCTGCCGCTGCTGATCGGCCAGTTGAGCGCCTTCGCCGCCAGCCTGCCGTCGCTGTTCCAAAAGCTCCGCGACCTCGTCACCGACGCCGCCGAAACCTGGCTCAGCGACTACGGACAAAGCATCGATCTGGGAATCGAAGACGCCGTCAAGAAGGTCGCCGAACGGGTACCGGGCCTGCTGCAGGGGCTGGTCGTGTCGGTTTGGAGCGGCGGCATGGCGTTCGTCAATTTCATGGCCCTGCTGCTGGTGACGCCGGTCGTCGCCTTCTATCTGCTGAGGGATTGGGACCGCATGGTCGCCAAGGTCGATAGCTGGCTGCCGCGCGAGCACGCCGCGACGATCCGCTCTCTGGCGGGCGAGATCGACACCTTGATATCGGGCTTCGTGCGCGGACAGGGCACGGTGCTGCTGTTGCTCAGCATCATCTACATGGCGGGGCTCAGCCTGACGGGCCTCGATTACGGGCTGCTCATCGGCCTCGGCGCCGGGCTGGTCAGCTTCATCCCCTATGTCGGCCCGATCTTCGGTTTCATGGTCGGCGGGACGGTGGCGGTGCTGCAATTCTGGCCCGACTGGCTGCCGGTCGCCGGCGTGCTGGC
>CAYVYD010000249.1:0-4280 GCA_964454415.1 uncultured Hyphomicrobiaceae bacterium
AGCGCGAAGGTGTCCCACGCCGACTGGTGCTTGGCGGCGACGAGCACGGGACCCGGGGGCAGTTTGTGCTTGCCGCGCACCTCCATCCTGGCGCCGACGATGGTCCGCTGCAGCCATAGCGAGACTCGTGCGTGCAGCTTCAGCGCCGCCATCGCCCAGGCGCGCCGCCCGGCGAGCAGCGGGCAAAAGCCCACCAGCATCGCCGCCGTCACCGCGTAGAAGGCGATGGCGAATACCGCCGATCGGATCATCGCGGCCGCCCTTGGGCTCATGGCCGTTTCGCGGCGGTGCCCAGGGAGGAGGACTTGCCGTCGCGCAGGCCGGTCAGGCGTTCCGCCTTGGAGCGGACCAGTGACGGGACGTATTTGATGTATTCGAGCAGCAGCAGCCTGGCGGTATTGGGATTGGACCACCAGGAGCCGATGCTGACCTTGGAGGGCTCCACCGCGAACGGGATCAACTCGATCCCCGACATCGCGCGGCGCAGCTCCACCATGGTGCGCGGCATGTGATAGCTGGAGGTGACCACGATCAGCGAGGTGAAGCCGTGCGCCTCCGCCCAGTTCCGGGTCTCCGAGGCGTTGCCCGAGGTGTTGATGGCGCGCCGGTCGAGATCGATGCAGCAGCGGAACAGGCCGGCGCCTTTCGGGAACAGCCGCCGCAGCTCGCCGCGGGTGGTGGTGCGGTGAACGCCGCTGATCAAGAGCCGTTTGCCGTACCCCCGCGACAGCAGCTCGACGCCGGCTTCGATGCGCGCCGTGCCCCCGGTCAGCACGACGATTCCGTCCGCCTTGCGCGGCTGGCGCGTGTGCTCGGCCTCAATCATGTTGGCGAAGGAGAAGAAACCCGCCGCGAACACGACGAGCGCGAGCGCCAGGCCGATAAGGACGATCCGCAAGCCGGTGATCAAACGGGCCATCATATTGGTTCCGTTGCGTTATCCCGTGAACGCGGTCGCCGGCTTGGGCTCAGCCCGACAACCTCATTTTCCAAACGGAATACTAGTGCCAAAGCACCGCCGCCGTAAGCCGATGGGATGGGCCAATTTCATTCAGTTATACGTTTTCAGGATGGCATAGACACGGTTGCGTGAGGTGAGCATGCAGAGCACCGCCACGACGACGACCACCAGCACCAGCAGCAGATAGCCCGGCACGTCGAGAATCGCGGTTCCCAATAGCCGCCTGAATTCGGCCGCCGCCAGGCTCCCGTGACCCAGGAGGTGCAGCACCAGCGGCAACAGCGTGAAGACGATTGCGGCCGTCACGGCGCCCGTCAAGCCGGCGCGGATGCCGACGACCAGGAAATGCTTCTCGAACTCGCTGGCGATGAACCTGTCCTTGGCGCCGATCAGGTGCAGCACCTCGATGATTTCGCGATTCGACGCCATGGCGCTGCGCGTCGCGGTCACGATCGTCGCGATGGTCGCCGTCGCCACCAGCGCCAGGACCGCGACCCCGCCCAGCGCCAGCGAGCGCGTCACGGTGCGGATCTCGGCCTGCCAGCGGCGGTGATCGTCGAGATTGGCCATCGGAAACGTCTCTTCCAGGGTGGAGCGCAATCCTTCCAGGTCGGTGAGCTTGGAGCGGTCGATCTCGATCCCGATCAGCCGTGGGATCGGCAGCGAGGAGATCTCCGAATTCTGCCCTAGCCACGGTTCGAGCAGCCGCGAGGACTGGTCCGCGGTCATCGGCGAGACGCGCGTGATACCGGGCTGCTTGGCCAGGAACAGGGCGATCAGCGTCACCTGCTTCTCCATGTCGACGCCGCGGGTGGGGCTGATCTGAACGGTGATTTCGCTGGCCAGGTCGCTCGACCAGGCATCGGCTGACTGCGAGACCATGTGCACCGCTCCAACCGTCAGGGAGGCGAGAAAACACATGATCGCGATCACCACCATCAGCGCCCGGCCCGAGACCGAGTCGTGCGGCACGATGGCGTCGGCGGCGCGCGTGCTTTTCGGCGTGAAGGCCTCGACGATGCCCATCAGCGAACTCGCCTTGAACGTCTCGATGAGGTTCATGCCGTTACCCGCGAATCGAAAGATGGCCGTCATGCAGCACCAGTTGGGGCTTCTTGAAGTGTTCCATCAGGAGTTGATCATGGGTGGCGATCACGATCGAGGTGCCGAGCTTGTTGAGCTCGACGAACAGTCGCAGCAGACGGTCCGCCATTTGCGGATCGACGTTGCCGGTGGGCTCGTCGGCCAGCAGCAGCTCCGGCTTGCCAATCACGGCGCGGGCGATCGCCGCGCGCTGTTTCTCACCACCCGAGAGCACCTGCGGATAGGCGTGCATGCGGTCGCCGAGCCCGACCCATTTGAGCAGCTCGGTCACGTCGTCGCCGTAATCGGTGGCGCTGCGCCCGGTTACCTTCAACGGCAACGCCACGTTCTGCCAGGTGGTGAGGTGATCGAGCAGCCTGAAGTCCTGAAACACCACGCCGATGCGCCGCCGCAGCTCGGCGCGCTCGCTGGTCGATTGATCGCTCAGATTGCGTCCGAACAGGAAGATCAGGCCGCGGCTCGGACGCAGCGCCATGAACAGCAGGCGCAGTAGCGTCGTCTTCCCCGCCCCCGATGGGCCGGTGAGAAAATGAAAGGAGCCGGGCAGGAGATGGAAGTCTATGTCCCTCAGAATCTCGGGACCCATGCCGTACCGCAATCCGACGTTCTCGAAGCGGATCACGCCCGGGGCCTCCAGATTTTGCTGCAAACCATCACCCGGCCCTTTATGCGGAAACGTAAGTTTTGTATCAATGCAATTCGGTTCCTTTCGACCGCGACATGTACCGGTTCGCGTTGCCGGTTCAAGTCCCCTATTGGAAGCTCCGCGTTAGAGGCGACGTGATGATCATCGAGTGCCCAAGCTGCCTGACCCGCTATGACACGCCAGCCCCCCAAATCCCGAAGGAGGGGCGCAATGTCAGATGCGCCAAATGCTCGCATGTGTGGCTGGTCAAGCTTGACGACATGTCACCGGAGCTGGAGCGCGAGGGCATTGAGCCGGAAGCCGCCGCTTCCCCAGAGCCCGAGACCGGCGGGGAGACGGGGGCCGAGGCGACCGCCGCCGAAGCGGCCGATGTCGAAGAAGCCGCGGATGCCGAAGAGCGCGCCGCGGCGGAGGACGCCGGGCCCGGGCCCGATCGCCTGGCGGAAGACGCCGCCATGGAGACCGGGGAGGATGAGGACTCCGGAGAAGCCGAGGCCGAAGCGGCCGATCAGGACTGGCTCGGCAGCGACGACATCGACTGGGGCGAGGACGACGAGGAGCCGGCTGCGGCCGTCGAGCCCGTCGAGGAACCCGAGCCCGAGCCGGAACCCGAACCCGACCTTCAATCCGCCGCCGGCGAGGACCGGGAGGCGGAGGAGACCGAGCCGGTCGACGAGGACGAGGACGATTTGGAGGCCGGCGTCCCGCCGCACGCAATCCCGGAGGAGGGAGCCGCCCAGGGGCCTGACCGGCGCGTTCTCGCGGGCTGGGCCGGCCTGGCGCTGTTCGTCGTGCTGACGGCCACCCTGGTGGTCACCCAGCGCGTCGCCATCGTCCGCGCCCTGCCGGGTGCGGCTTCGCTCTACCGCACCGTGGGGCTGCCCGTGAATGTGCGGGGGCTCGATTTTGACAAGGTCACCTCGACCTGGACCGTCGAGGCCGGGCGCTCGATCCTGGAAATCCACGGCGACATCGTCAACGTCACCGACGATCGCATCACCGTGCCCACGGTGGTCTTTGCCCTGCGCAATTCCAAGGGGCTCGAGGTCTATCAGTGGGCGGCCGAGGTCCGCAACGAGCCCCTGGGCGGCGGCGAACGCACGCCCTTCGTCGCGCGCATCCCCACGCCGCCGAAGTCGATCCAGAGCGTCCAGGTCAAGTTCGCGAAGTCGCCGTAACCGCGCCGGCGATGACGCAGCCGCCGCAGCCGCCCGCCATCGACGTTCTGATCGGCGCCGAGGAGATCGCCGAGCGCATCGACCGCTTGGCCAGTGAGATCGCGGCCATCCACCCGGTCGACCTCCTCGTGGTTCCCATCCTGAAGGGGAGCTTCGTCTTCGCCGCCGATCTGATCCGCGCGCTTCACCGCCGCGGCCTGCACCCGGAAATCGATTTTCTGATGCTCGCAAGCTATGGCGCCGGCGCGCGTTCCAGCGGGCGCATCGAGGTCAAGCGCGACATCGAGGTCGCCGTCGAGGGCCGGGACGTCCTCCTGGTCGACGACATACTCGATACCGGTCTCACCCTTGCCCACGCCAAGGCGATGATCCAGTCCCGGCGCGCGCGCCG
>CAYVYD010000250.1:0-4279 GCA_964454415.1 uncultured Hyphomicrobiaceae bacterium
AGATCACCCCCAGCGGCAGAATGCCGTAGAACAGCACGAAGGCGAAAAACGGCGCCGTCTTCTCGACGCCGGACTCGAAGACATAGGCATAGTACTCGGCGCCGAACCAGGCGAGCGCCGCCAGCACGATCAGCAGAAACGGTTTGAAGGGGGTGGGCCGGAAACGGTAGGCGGGCAGGTACCACGGCCGCTCCTCGGCGGTGATCGGACCGCTCTCCGCGACGGAGCCGTTGGTCAACAGCTTATAGAAGCGGCTGTCGCCCAACCGCCCGAAATCATCGAGCAGCGAGCGCAGAAAATCCGACTTGATCGGCGGCGGGCTCTCGCCATAGGCGAATAGGCGCTTGAACAGGGCGCGCGCGCTTCTGAAGGCTTCGTAGCCGAATCCGCTGCGCGGCCTTTGGCCCCCGCTCTCGAACGAAAGCATGCCGACGAAATCGGCCCAGACGAGATCGAAGAACCGCTCCTCGTTCCTCGTGCTTTCCTCGACCAGGGCCTCCAGATGAGCACGCAGAAACGGCGATGCGAGGATCTCGGCGAGCGCCTCCTGGCGGGCGCGAACCGCCTCGGCGTCGCGCTGGGGAGCGGTGAGAACGCGCTGCAGCGCGCAGCGCCCGAGCGTGAGCTTGGTGCTGTCCAGCTTCTCGAACACCAGCTCCATTTCGAGCGCCCGGTACGCCTGGCCGTCGAACACCTGGTCGGCGGCGTGCTCGCCGTCCGGCGCGTGATCCGCCGGTTCGGGGGGCGTCTTCTGACCGGACCTGATCAGCGATGTGTACCGGCCCGCGCCGAGTGGATACACGGCATCGGCGCTCTCGTCATAGGCGCTCACCTGAACGGCCCCCTCGCCGCCTACGGCCACGTCGCTGCTCATGCGCTCAAATGATCCTCTGTTCCTCGACGATGGCCCGCGTCATCCGCTCGAGATCGGTGAACGACGCCAAATCGCGCCGCGCCGCCTCGCGCTCGGGAGAGCGCAGGCTTGCCTCGAAGCTCTCCCTGTCCTCGTACCACAATTCGGCGACGCCGTCGTAGGGCTGTTCGTCATCCATGGTCTCGATCATGGGATTGATCACGTAGCCCTTGAGATGGGGCAGCCGGGCGACCAGCGGCACGTGCACCTCGCGCCAATGGCGCAGGAAATCCTCCCTGCTCATGCCCGGTTTGCGGTGCAGCGTTGCAATCAGCTTGATCATCGCCCCTCTCCCGGGCTGTCTGCTTCGTGCGGACCGGAGACGCGCTGGCACGCCGGTCAGCGCACACTAAGCGAGGATCGGCGCAGAGGCGAGCCTACTAAAGGCCAGCCGTCCCCCGCCGCCCCCCTGCCCGCCCCTTCGGCCGCGCCCAAATGCAAGGACCCCGGGCATCGGGAGTGCCCGGGGTCTTGCTCGCCGTTCCAGTTGCCGCTTGGCGGCGTTCAGGCTCGGGGGTCGGATGGTTCGGGAGGATCATCCTGATCCGGAGCGGCGTTGCGTTGGTGTGCCTCGTTCCCCTTCAGTTGCTGATCCGCGCCGTGCCCGACTGGCCGCTGCCGGCCGACCAGTGGATCAGGGAGCCGCTGCTCGAAAGCGTGAAGCAGTAGGTCTTGCCGTCGAGCCAGGAATTCCAGCGCTGGCAGAGCCTGCCGCCCTGGATCCACCACTTGCCGCTGTCGCTGAGCCTGGATTCACCGGCGAGCGAAGCGACGTAGGCGGCCATGGAGCCGGTCATCGTGCCGTTGGCGCGGTAGGCGATGGGAAGCTGGACGCCCATGGCCGAGAGAACCAGCGTGTGTCCGCCGATCGTCTTGCCGATGGCATCGCCGGTCAGCGTTCCGGCCTTGGCCTGGGCGGGCAGCGCCAGGGCTGCGATCGTCAGCAATGCGAAGAAGATGGCTTGCTTGGTGGTGGTGGTGAACGTGCTGTCGAAAAACGTGAACATTTGATCCTCCATCTGTCCCGAAGCGCCTGGTCATTCGTCGGCGCTGATACCCGTTGGTCGCGACAGCCCGCCGGAAGGTTCACTTATTCGGTAAAAAAAGTTTTCGCATGGCCAGATATCGGCGGATTTACACCGAAAAATAGGAAAGAAATCTTTCTCCCCGGTCGTCGGACGTCCCCTCCCGTCCCTCGGACGCCCCCCCTTGGCCGAATCGGGCGGGCTGCTGTTACATTGGGCGCGAAACCGGATGCCGGTCGTTCTGAGATCCGAGCCTTTTGCGCGCGCTCGCCGGCGTCATCGATTATGATTTTGCGAACCCCGTGAACCTTTTTGCCGGCTCACGCGACCAATCAACCAACGGGCTCGATTTGGGGGCCACATGACAACCGCGAACGGCACAGGCGACAGCGACCTCATAAGACGCATCGCAGCCAAGGACCGCGTCGCCGTCGAGGTGCTCTATGGCCGCTACAACGTCCGTTTGTACCGCTTCATCCTGCGCCTGGTGCGCAACGAAGCATTGGCAGAGGAGCTGACCAACGAGACCTTCATGGAGATCTGGCTGGTCGCGCACAAATTCGAGGGACGCTCGTCCGCGTCCACCTGGATTTTCGCGATCGCCCGCAACAAGGCCATCAGCATGCTCCGCAAGCGCTCCGACGAGGAGCTCGACGACGAGCACGCCATGGCCATCGAGGACGAGGCCGACACGCCGGAGGTTGCGGCGCAAAAGGGCGACAAGGCGGCGTTGATCCGCGCCTGTCTCGCCCGGCTCTCGGACCAGCACCGCGAGGTCATGGACCTGGTCTACTACCATGAACGGTCGATCAAAGAGGTGAGCGAAATCGTGGGAATTCCCGAGAACACCGTGAAGACCCGCATGTTCCACGCCCGCAAGAAGCTCTCCGAGCTGATGGCGGAAGCGGGCGTGGACCGAGGATGGCCCTGATGAGCGACAATGAATTGAAGACCCCGAGCCCGGACGAAGAGATCGAGATGCTCTTCCCCTGGTATGCCACGGGTCAGATCTCTGAGGACGACCGGGTGCGCGTCGAGCGCTATCTGGACGAACACCCCGAGGCCCGCGGCCAGCTCGCCCTGGTGCGCGAGGAGATGGAGGCGACTGACGCCATGGCCGAGGCGCTGGGCACGCCGCGCGCCGGCGCGCTCGGTCGGCTGCTGGCCGAGATCGAGGCCCAAGATGGCCCCGCCATCGCCCGCGCCAAGGCGCCGAGCCTGGCCGAGCGCCTCTCCGCCTGGCTTCCCACCTTCGAGAGCCCGGCCCTGCAATTCGCGGCCGCCGCCGCGGCGATCGTGATCGTCGCCCAGGCTGTGGTGATCGGCGCTCTGGTCGGCCGCGGCGACGGCGCGCGCTACGAGACCGCCTCGGGTCCGGCCGAGACCGTGGCGCGAACGGGCACCCGCATCCTCGTCGCCTTTTCGCCCGACGCCACCGCCAAGGCGATCACGGCGCTGATGGAGGAAATGGACGCGACCATCGTGAGCGGCCCTAAGGGGGCGGGCCTGTTCGAGATCCTCATTTCGGACAACGAGCTCGGCGAGACCGAGATCGAGCGCGCCATTGCCCGATGGAAGGCGCGGAGCGGCGTCGTCCGCTTCGTCGCCAGGGCGCAATAGAGGATGGGCAAGGCGCTCCGGTCCCCTTCGGCCGCGCCCGCCCGCCCTACCTAAACCGCCTTTTATGGCGTATGATATTTTCAATCGGCCCGTGCGAACCGGAGCGAGACCCGTGACCCCATCTCCCCGCCATTCCCGTTACCCCGCTGCCAACCGGCGCCCGGCCTTTTCGGGCTGGACGCGGCTGTTGTCGCTGCTCGTCGCCACCCTGTTTCTGGCGAGCCTTGGCGCCTCGTCGGCAGCCCGGGCCCAACATTACGAAGGCGGTGGCGGCCATCAGGGCGGTGGCGGAATCGGCGGGGCCGCCGTTGGCATCGGCATCGGCATCGGCACCGCCATCATCGTGAACGAGGCGGCCAAGGCGGCGAAACGCAAGAAGGCGAGTAAGGCTCCCGTCCGCAAGCGCGTCACCCGCAAGACGCCGCCCATGAAAAAGCAGCAAGCCAGGAAGCCGACGCCCGCCCCCATCCCAGTCGCCATTCCCGATTTCATCGGCGGCGAAATCCTGCTCGTCTTCGCCCCCAACACCAGCGACGCCGACGTCAACCAGTTCGTGCAGGAATACGGCCTGACCCCGATCGCCAATGCCCGGATCGCGATCCTCAACCAGCGCATCCTCCGCGCCAGGCTGCCCGCCTTGATCACGCCCGGCCGCACGATGCAGATGTCGAACGACCCGCGCGTCGTCACCCAACCCAACTATCTCTACGCCCCCGCCGCC
>CAYVYD010000251.1:0-2007 GCA_964454415.1 uncultured Hyphomicrobiaceae bacterium
CGCGCGGTCGAAATCATCGCTCGGAAAGCGCGCCGGGGATCAAGGAAAGGATTGACAATCATGTCCATGCTCAAGGTCATCGAAGTTCTGGCGGAGTCCGACAAGAGTTGGGAAGACGCGGCGCAGACGGCCGTCGATATCGCCGGCAAGACGGTGCGCGGCGTCAAATCCATCTATTTGAAGAACGTCGAGGCCTCCGTCGAGAACGGTAAAATCGTGAAATACCGGATCAACGCCAAGATCTCCTTCCTGTTGGAAGGCTAGGTCTTTCAGGCTAGCTCTTTCGCCGGAGGGCGCGCGGGAGTGCCCCTTCACAACGCCGAGATCGCCGCGGCCTTCGACCGTCTGGCGGATTTGCTGGAGATCGAGGGCGCCAACCCTTTCCGCGTGCGCGCCTACCGCAACGCCGCGCGGACGGTCGAGGACCTTCCGCGCGCCGCCGCCGCCATGATCGCGGCGGGAGAGGATCTGAGCAAGCTGCCGGGCATCGGCAAGGATTTGGCCGGCAAGATCGCCGAGTTGGTCGAGACCGGCCATCTCGAGCTGCTGGACGAGGTCGCCCGCCGCACGCCCAAGACGCTTGCCGACATCGCCGCGATACCGGGCTTGGGACCCAAGCGGGTGAAGACCATCTTCGAGCAGCTCAAGGTCGAGACGCCGGAACAGCTCGCCGAGGCGGCGCGCGCGGGCAAGCTGCGGGAGCTCACGGGCTTCGGCGCCAAGACCGAGGCCAAGATCCTCACCGAGCTCGAGCGCGCCCGCGCGATCGAGCGTCGCACCCGCCTGTTCGACGCCGAGCAGGTCGCCGAGCCCCTCGCCGCCTATCTGAAGGCGCAGAAGGGCGTTGGCGACGTCACCGTCGCCGGCAGCTACCGGCGCCGCAAGGAGACGGTCGGCGACCTCGACATCCTGGTGACCGCCGAGCGCGGCGCGCGCATCGTCGACCGCTTCGTCGCCTATGAGGAGGTGGAGCGCGTCGTCTCGAAGGGAACGACGCGCTCCACCGTGATCCTCCGCTCCGGCCCGCAGGTCGATTTGCGGGTGGTGCCGCGGGCGAGCTATGGCGCCGCGCTCCACTACTTCACCGGCTCCAAGGCCCACAATATCGGCCTGCGTAAATGGGCCGTGAAACGCGGTTGGAAGCTCAACGAATATGGTCTCTTCGAGGGGGACAAGCGGATCGCCGGCCGCACCGAGAAGGAGGTCTACGACAAGTTCGGCCTGGCGTGGGTCCCGCCCGAGTTGCGCGAGGACGAGGGCGAGATCGAGGCCGCCGCCAAGGGCGCGCTCCCCGAGCTCGTCACCCTGTCGCGGATCAAGGGCGACCTTCACGCCCACACCGCCGCCTCCGACGGCAAATTCTCGATCAGGGAAATGGCGTTGGCCGCCAAGGAGCGGGGCTACGACTACCTCGCCATCACCGACCACTCGAAGCGCGCCACCGTGGCCCGCGGCCTGGACGCGGATCGGCTGGCCCGCCAGATCGACGAAATCGACGCCCTCAACGACGGCCTTAGCGGCATCCGCATCCTCAAGTCGAGCGAGGTCGACATCCTCGACGACGGCACGCTCGATCTGCCCGATTCGATCCTGAAGCGGCTCGACCTCGCGGTCTGCTCGATTCACTACGCCTTCGATCTCCCCCTCGACCGGCAGACCGAGCGGGTGATCCGGGCCATGGACGACCGCTATTTCAACATCCTGGCCCATCCGAGCGGCCGGCTGATCAACGAACGCCGCGCCTACGGCATCGATCTCGAGGCGGTCATGCGGGCGGCGCTCGAGCGCGGCTGCTATCTCGAGCTCAACGCCCATCCGAGCCGGCTCGATCTCGACGATGCCCACTGCAAGATGGCCAAGGAGATGGGGCTCAAGGTCGCCATCTCGACCGACGCCCACTCCACCAACGGCCTCGCCATGATGCGCTTCGGCATCGATCAGGCGCGCCGGGGATGGCTGGAGGCCGACGACGTGCTCAACACGCGGAGCTGGAGCGCGCTCGCCAAG
>CAYVYD010000251.1:2107-4269 GCA_964454415.1 uncultured Hyphomicrobiaceae bacterium
GCCGCGATCGGTCCGGGCCTGCTGCTCGCCGCCACCGGCGTCGGCGCCGGGGATCTGGCGACGGCGAGCTTCGCCGGCAGCCTGTTGGGCCCCGCGATCCTGTGGGCCGTGGTCCTCGGCGCGTTGCTAAAATTCGCCGTCACCGAGGGGCTCGCCCGCTTCCAGCTCGCCACCGGCGAGACCCTGCTGGAGGGTGCCGTCCACCGGCTGGGCCGGCCCGTCCTCTGGCTGTTCCTCCCTTACCTGCTGCTGTGGTCCTTCTTCGTCGCCGCCGCCCTGATGGGCGCCTGCGGGGTGACGCTGCACGCCCTCTTGCCCGTCTTCGCCGACGCCGCGCGCGCCAAGATCGTCTTCGGCGCGCTCTCGAGCCTCACGGGCCTCGCCCTCGTGGCGACCGGCGGCTACCGGCTGTTCGAGCACGTCATGCGGTTTTGCATCGCCCTCATGGTCGCCACCGTGCTCACCACCGCCGTTCTGTTGTGGCCGGGCTGGGCGGCGGTCGCGCGCGGCCTGCTGGTGCCCGCCATCCCCGACCTCGAGGGCCAGGGGCTTGCCTGGACCGTGGCCTTGATCGGCGGCGTCGGCGGCACCGTCACCGTGCTCTGCTACGGCTACTGGATCCGCGAGGAGGGGCGCCTGGGCGCCGAGCATTTGCGGCTCTGCCGCCTCGACCTCGGCACCGGCTACGCCGTGACCGCGCTGTTCGGCCTCGCCATGGTGATCATCGGCTCCAGCGTCGAGATCGAGGGCCACGGCGCGACCCTCCTCGTCACCCTTTCCGGCCGCCTCGCCGGTCTGCTTGGGCCAGCGGGCAACTGGCTGTTTCTGATCGGCGCCTTCGGCGCCGTCTTCTCGAGCCTGCTCGGCGTCTGGCAGGCGGTGCCCTACCTCTTCGCCGACTGCTGGGCGCTGCTGACGCGCCCTCGTGACGCCGCCATCCCGCCCGGGAAGACCGCCGTCGACTCCCGCTCGCTCCCCTACCGCGCCTATCTCTTGGCGCTCGCCATCCTCCCCATGGCGGGTCTGTTCTGGAGCTTCCGGGAGATGCAGAAGCTCTACGCCGTCACCGGCGCCGCCTTCATCCCCCTGCTGGCGCTGGTCCTCCTGGTCCTCAACTGCCGCGCCGATTGGGTCGGCGAGCGCTTCACCAACGCGCCCGCGACGAACCTGGTGCTTCTTGCCGTCATCGCCTTCTTCGCCTGGACGGCGATGACCGGATTGGGCTGAGGCCCGCCCGCCGCGCTCACTCCCAATAGGCGATCATCCGGCCAGCCGCGATGATTGCGGTCCACAGAGCGAGCGAGAGGACCGCCGCGGCCCTGGCCGAGGAGGGCGGCGGCGCGCCGCTGTCCCACTCCCCCACATCGGCGTAGATCCGTCGCTGGAACCACGCGGCGTTGAGGCCGACGAGAACCAGCAGCGCCATCTTCGCCTGAAACGCCGGGTTGGCCGCGAAGGCGACGGCGTCGGAGAGGAACAGCAGAAGGCCGCTCGAGAGATTGACCGCGAAGCCCGTCCACACCCAAGGGAGGAGATGGTCGGAAAGGCGCCGCACCTGCAACTCGCGATGCAGTCCCAAGAGCCGCAGATCCATGGCGAAGATGCCGCCGAACACCAGCCCGAGCCCGATCATGTGGAGGGTTTCGAGCACCGGATAGAGCCAGGTGGAGGAGCGCACCGCCGCGGCGACCGGCGAGGCCGCGAGCCACTGCAGGATCGGCAGCGCCTCCGGCATGGCGTCAACGCGCCGTGCCGCGCATGGTGAGGCTCCTGCCGTCGGGAAGGCGGATCGCCGAAAGCCCCGCCTCGGCCCTGCCGTCGCGGGCGGGCCACGCGGTCACCGTTACCTGGGCGCCCGGCTTGAGCCGTTCCCGCGTCAGGCCCTTGGCCTGCGCCTTGGGAATGCTCTCGGTCTCGATCCTCCACAGCGCGCCGAGCCCCCCGCCCGAAGGCACGCGGATGGTGAAGAAGATGTGCGGATTGGCGTAGCGGACCGAGACGACGGCGCCCGTGAGCGTGACCTTCCGGCTTGAATCGTATTTCGTCACGAAGGTGTGATGCGCCGCGGCCGGCGGAACGGCGAAGGCGGGCTCAAGAATGGCGAGACCCGCAATGACGCCGGCGAACCGCACTATCAACCGCATCGCCCGATAGCCCTGGCC
>CAYVYD010000252.1:0-2222 GCA_964454415.1 uncultured Hyphomicrobiaceae bacterium
TAGGGACAGATCACCACCTTGCCCTTGGCCTCGCGGCGGTCGATGATCTCGAGCGCCGCGCGGGTCTCCTGCAGCGGAAAACGGCCGTGGATGTGGGGGTCGAGCTCGCCCTTGGCGCACCACTCGACGACGCGGGCGACGTTGGCGGCGTTCCTTTCTGGAAACTTCTCCGAGAAGGCGCCCCAGAAGACGCCGACCGCCGCGCAGCCCTTCAGCAGCAGCAGGTTGAGCGGGATCTTCGGAATCTCGCCGGCGGCGAAACCGACCACCAGGTAGCGCCCCTCCCAGGCGGTGGCGCGCAGCGCCGGCTCCGCGTAGGGGCCGCCGACGCAGTCATAGACGAGGTCGGCGCCGCGGCCGTCGGTCAGATCCTTGAGCGCCTGCTTGAGGTCGGTCTTGGCGTAGTCGATGCCCTCGTCGGCGCCGGCGGCGCGGGCGACGGCGAGCTTTTCGGGCGATGAGGCCGCGGCGATGACGCGCGCGCCCATGCGCTTGGCGACCTGCACCGCCGCCAGCCCCGCGCCGCCCGAAGCGCCGAGCACGGCGACCGTTTCGCCCGGCTGCAGCCGGCCGCGGTCCTGGAAGGCATGCATCGCCGTCCCATAGGTGACGGTGAGGCCGCTCGCCACCTCGTCGGAGACGCTATCGGGCAACGGCACCAGCGCGCTCGCCGGCGCCAGCGCCTTTTCGCGGCAGCCGTTCCAGCGGATATAGGCCATCACCCGCGCGCCCGGCTCGACGCCCGCGACGCCCTCGCCGATCGCCGAAACCTTGCCGGCGATCTCGGCACCCGGCGAAAACGGGAAATCGGGCTTGTACTGATAGGCGTTGCGGATGATCAGCGTGTCGAAGAAATTGAGGGAGACGGCGCCGACGTCGATGACGACCTCGCCGGGGCCCGGTTGCGGGTCGGGAAGGTCGGCGATCTCGATCACCTCGGGGCCGCCGAATTGCCTGCATAGTGCGGCTTTCATATGCTCCTCGCGCCAGGGTCTCTTTCGCGCAGTGCTTTTAGGCCATGGCGCGGCAAATAACATCCCCTCCGCGCGGCTGAATTCATTGAACCTCGGTGCAAGGCGCGTGAAGCGAAATCGACAGGCCGATCCATCGGGGGGCGCACCTGCGGGACGGGGCTATTTCGCGATCGGCGTCGAGGGCATCTCGAAACCGATGAATCTCGGCAATCTGATGCGCTCGGCGCACGCCTTCGGCGCCCATTTCGTCTTCACCATCGGCGCCCACGACGAGGCGCGCGCGGTGCGCTCGGACACCTCCAAGGCTCCTGGGCACGTGCCGCTCTATGCCTGGGGAAGCGTCGCCGAGATGCGCCTGCCGGAGGGCTGCAAGCTCATCGGCATCGAGCTCCTGGACGAAGCGCTCGAGCTCCCCTCCTTTCCGCACCCGATGCGCGCGGCCTATGTGCTGGGGCCCGAGCGCGGCGCGCTGTCGGACGAGCTCGTCGCGCGCTGCGACGCGATCGCGAAAATTCCGACACAGTTCTGCATCAATGTCTCGACCGCCGGCGCGATCGTCATGTATGACCGGGTGCGTTCGCTGGGGCGGTTCGCGCCGCGGCCCTTGAGCGAGGGCCGCCGCCCGGAGCCGCTCGAGCCCCACGTCCATGGCGGCCCGGTGGTGCGCGGCCGCGAGCGATCCCCCGATTAGGGGATGTGCGGGATTGCCGATCTGGTCAATGACCGGTCGAGACATTATGAATGGAACGTGTTGAAGATTCGCATAGGGAAAGAGGAGCGGATGCCGAGACTTTTGATCCTGACCTGTCTCCTGACGATCGCCTGGGCCGCGCCCGCTTGGGCGGTGACCAGCAAGTTCATCGCGCGCTACGAGGACTGGTCGGCCTATGTCGGCGAGTCGGCCGCCAACAAGGTCTGCTTCGCCGTCTCGCAACCCAAGGAATCCAGGCCCAAGGACGTCAAGCGCGGGCCGATCTATTTCTATATTTCGCACTGGCCGGGCGACAAGGTGCACGGCGAGATCAGCATCAAGGTCGGCTACCCGCTCAAGCCCGACGCCGCGCCGGAGGTCATCATCGGCAAGGACAAGTTCAAGCTCTTCAGCGAGAAGGAGGGCGCCTTCGTCGACAACACGGAGACCGAGAAGAAGCTGGTGGACGCGATGAAGGAGGGGTCCGAGATGATCGTCGAGGGCCTCTCGACGCGGGGAACCAAGACCACCGACCGCTATTCGCTGAACGGCATTTC
>CAYVYD010000252.1:2322-4238 GCA_964454415.1 uncultured Hyphomicrobiaceae bacterium
GAGATCGTCGGCGAGCAGGTCTCGGTCGACGGCACGCGCAAATGGCTGCTCCGGCTCGATGGCCCGGCGGGCGCCGCGCACGAGGTCGAGACCGTCTACATCCCCGAGGAGGCGCGCGGCACGCTCTGCATCTCGAGCCAGGTGGGCTGTACGCTCACCTGCCCGTTCTGCCACACCGGCACCCAGCGGCTGGTGCGCAATTTGGAGCCGCACGAGATCGTCGGCCAGGTGCTGCTCGCCCGCGACCGGCTGGGCGACTGGCCGGGCGGCGAGCCCCACGACCCCACCGGCCTGCCCGGGGCCGAGCGAAAGATCACCAACGTAGTGCTGATGGGCATGGGCGAGCCGCTCTACAACTTCGAGCATGTGCGCCAGGCGGTCGAGGTGATCTGCGACGGCGAGGGGCTCGGCCTCTCCAAGCGCCGGGTCACGCTCTCGACCTCGGGCATCGCGCCGATGATCGCCCGCTGGGGAGCGGAAGCCGGCACCATGCTCGCCATCTCGCTGCACGCGGTCACCGACGAGCTCCGCGACGAGCTGGTGCCGATCAACCGCAAATACCCGCTTGCCGACCTGCTCCAGGCCTGCCGCGACTACCCGCATCTGCGCAACGCCAAGCGCATCACCTTCGAATACGTCATGCTGAAGGGGGTGAACGATACGCTCGCCGAGGCGCGCGAGCTGGTGCGGCTGCTGGCCGGCATCCCCGCCAAGATCAACCTGATCCCCTTCAATCCCTGGCCTGGCGCGCCCTATGAGTGCTCCGACTGGGAGCAGATCGAGAAATTCGCCGAGGTGGTGAACAAGGCGGGCTATGCGAGCCCGGTGCGGACGCCCAGGGGCCGCGACATCATGGCGGCCTGCGGCCAGCTCAAATCGGCGAGCGTCAAGCAGCGCGCGAGCCCGCGCCCGCGCGCCTCCGGCGGCGAGGCTGCGGCGCGGTGATCGGCGGGGCGCTGCTGCGCGGGCTCGCGGTCGTCTTCGGCTTCGTCTTGGCCGCATTCGTGGCGCTCGGCGTGCTGTTCCTGCTCGGCACGCTGTGGGCCGGCGAAGCGCTGCGCGAGGCGGCCCCCGGCGATCCGATGATGGACTTGCTCGCCGAACCCTTCGCCGCGGTGCTCTTCATCGGCGCGGTGACGCCGGCCTTGACCGCGCTCCCCGGCCTCGTCGCGGCGGTCGTCGGCGAGGTCCTGCACATCCGCTCCTTCATCTATTACGTGGTCGCGGGCGGGCTCGCGCTCGCCGCGATCCCGCTGCTGGTGGGGGGCGGGGAGGCCGGCGCGCTCCCCTCCTCCGACTACATGACGATCTTCGCCAGCGCCGGCTTCGCCGGCGGCGCCGTCTACTGGCTGATCGCCGGGCGCGGCGCCTAGGCGCTCACGCGGGCTTGTGCGGCGGGCCGAGACTCCTATAGTGCGCGCCGCATGACCCCGTAACGCGCGCGAGGAGCGCCGCGCCATGGCCGCCGAGAAACCGATCAAAAAGGTGGTGCTCGCCTATTCGGGCGGGCTCGACACCTCGATCATCCTGAAATGGCTGCAGGAGACCTATGGCTGCGAGGTGGTGACCTTCACCGCCGATCTCGGCCAGGGCGAGGAGCTGGAGCCGGCCCGGAAAAAGGCCGAGATGATGGGGATCGAGGAGATCTTCATCGAGGATCTGCGCGAGACCTTCGTCGCCGACTACGTGTTCCCGATGATGCGCGCCAACGCGCTCTACGAGGGCGTCTATCTGCTGGGGACCGCGATCGCGCGGCCGCTCATCGCCAAGCGGCTGGTCGAGATCGCGCGCGTGACCGGCGCCGACGCCATCGCCCACGGCGCCACCGGCAAGGGCAACGACCAGGTGCGCTTCGAGCTCACCGCCTACGCGCTCGATCCGGATATCAAGGTCATCGCGCCCTGGCGGGAATGGGA
>CAYVYD010000253.1:0-4188 GCA_964454415.1 uncultured Hyphomicrobiaceae bacterium
GGCGCACGGTGCTCAGGGGATTCCGCAGCAATCCGCGCCTGCCGGTGGAGGCGCTGACGGTGCCCTTCGACGGCCGGGTCCTGCCGGCAACGCGCTTGAGCGACCACGCCTCCTTCTGGGACGCGGGAATACCGGCGCTGATGGTCACCGACACGGCGTTTTTCCGAAATCCCCACTACCACCTCCCCAGCGACACGCCCGACACCCTCGACTTCGATTTCATGGCCGAGCTGGTCGACAGTTTGGAGCTTGCCGTCGAGGAGCTGCCGGCACTCCCCTGAAGGCCGCGACGACGCGATCAATTCGCTACTATCCGCTGACCGGCGGGGTCGGAGTATGAACTCTATCGGCGGCCATCGACCGCGCCGGCGCCAGGCCGCCGCGCTAGCCCCTGGGAGGCACCCATGCAATATGACCAAATCCTCCGCGACATCGGTTTCGGCGGGGACGAGCTGAAGGGCGGAACGCTTGCCGTGCGGACCCCGGTCGACGGCTCGCTGATCGCCGAGCTACCCCAGACGCCACGCGAGGCGATGACCGGGATCATCTCCCGCTCCCGGACGGCATTTGCCGCCTGGCGCCCGGTCCCGGCGCCGCGGCGGGGCGAGCTGGTGCGGCTGCTGGGCGAGGAACTGCGCGCGGCGAAGACCGCGCTCGGCCGGCTGGTCTCACTCGAAGCGGGCAAGATCCTCACCGAGGGCGAAGGCGAGGTGCAGGAGATGATCGATATCTGCGACTTCGCCGTCGGCCTGTCGCGCCAGCTCCACGGCCTCACCATCGCCTCGGAACGGCCGGGACACAGGATGATGGAGAGCTGGCACCCGCTGGGACCCATGGGCGTCATCACCTCGTTCAATTTCCCGGTCGCGGTGTGGGCGTGGAACGCGGCGCTGGCTCTGGTCTGCGGCGACAGCGTCATATGGAAGCCATCGGAGAAGACGCCGCTCTCGGCGCTCGCCACCGCCAAGATCCTGGAGCGCGCCATCGCCCGCTTCGGGGCGGACGCGCCCGCGGATCTGCACCAGGTGGCGGTGGGAGGCGCGGCGCTGGGCGAGGCGCTGGCGGACTCGCCCGAAGTGCCGCTCATCTCGGCCACGGGTTCCACCCGCATGGGCCGCGCGCTGGCGCCCAGGGTCGCCGCGCGGCTGGGCCGTTCGATCCTCGAGCTCGGCGGCAACAACGCGATGATCGTCGCGCCCAGCGCCGATCTAGAGCTTGCGGTGCGGGCGATCCTGTTCTCCGCCGCCGGCACCTGCGGCCAGCGTTGCACGACGCTGCGCCGCTTGATCGCCCATCAAGGCCTGCGCGCCGAGCTGCTTGAACGGTTGCGCGCGGACTACGACCATCTCCCGATCGGCGATCCGCTCCAAGAGGGAACGCTGGTGGGCCCGCTGATCGACGAAGCAGCGGGCGCGCGGATGGCCGACGCCCTCGAGCGCGCCCGGGCCGAGGGCGGCGAGGTGCATGGCGGCGAGCGCGTGCGCGAGGGCGTGCCGGCCGGCGTCTATGTGCGCCCCGCGATCGTCGAGATGCCGGGCCAGACTGGCCTGGTGCGCGAGGAGACCTTCGCGCCGATTCTCTACGTCATGGGGTATGAGGACTTCGAGGAAGCCATCGCCATGCACAACGACGTGCCCCAGGGGCTCTCCTCCAGCATCTTCACCACCGACCTGCGGGAGGCGGAGCGTTTCTTATCGGCGGCTGGCTCCGACTGCGGCCTCGTCAACGTCAATATCGGCCCCTCGGGCGCGGAGATAGGCGGCGCCTTCGGCGGCGAGAAGGAAACAGGCGGCGGGCGCGAAAGCGGCTCCGACGCCTGGAAGGGCTACATGCGGCGGCAGACGGCGACCATCAACCATTCGAGCGAGATGCCGCTCGCCCAGGGCGTCAACTTCGAATTGTGAGCGGAGCCCCGGGGCCGGAGCATCCGCCTTCCTCGACGATCACGCGGGGCGTTCCTCCAAATCCCGCAACGCCCCATCGATTTGGCTCACCGCCCACTCGATCTCTTGCCTTTCGATGACGAGCGGCGGCGCGAAGCGAACGGTGTTGCGGTGGGTCTTGTTGGTGAGGATGCCGACGCCGATCAGCCGGTTCACCAGACCCAAAGCGGTCGCCCGGCTGGAATCGAGCTCGAGACCGACGAACAGGCCGCGGCCGCGCACCTCCCTGACGAGCGGGCTCCCGATCCCGCGCAACCCCTCCAGCAGCACGGGGCCGAGCGCCGCCGAGCGGGCGCAGAGATCGGCCTCGACGAGAAGGTCCAGCGCCTCCAGGCCGACCGCGGCGGCGACCGGATTTCCACCGAAGGTGCTGCCATGGTCGCCGGGGCGGAACACGTCCATCACCTCGCCGCGGGCGAGAAACAGCGACACGGGAAGCAGCCCGCCCCCCAGCGCCTTGCCGAGGGTGACCGCGTCGGGCCTCGCCTCCTCGTGCCAGGACGCGAGCAGATATCCGGTACGGCCGAGGCCCGTCTGGATCTCATCGGCGATGAAGAGCACGTCGGCGGCGCGGCAGATCTGCGCGGCGCGCGCCAGATAGCCCTCCGGCGGCAAGACGATGCCGCCCTCCCCCTGGATCGGCTCGACCAGAAAGGCGGCCGTGTCGGGCGTGATCGCGGCCTCCAGCGCGGCCGTGTCGCCGAAGGGAACGTGGCGGAATCCCTTTGGAAAAGGCCCGAAACCCAAACGGTATTGCGGCACGCTCGACATCGCGGTGGCGGCGATGGTGCGGCCGTGGAAGTTGCCCTCGCAGCAGATGATCTCCGCCTTGTCCGGCGCCACCCCCTTGACCTCGTAACCCCATTTGCGCGCCGCCTTGAGCGCCGTCTCCACCGCTTCCGCGCCGCTGTTCATCGGCAGCGCCCGGTCGAAGCCGGTGAGCGCGCAGGCGCGTTTGAGAAAGTCTTCCAGAACGCGGCAGCGGAAGGCGCGAGAAATGGTGTCGAGACCGGCCGCCTGGCCGGAGAGCGCGGCCACCAGGCGCGGGTGGCAATGGCCGAAGCTCGCGGCCGAATAGGCG
This sequence comes from uncultured Hyphomicrobiaceae bacterium, assembly GCA_964454415.1. Taxonomy (GTDB): domain Bacteria; phylum Pseudomonadota; class Alphaproteobacteria; order Rhizobiales; family Methyloligellaceae; genus JAJFHN01. The sequence continues at coordinate 3,025 of CAYVYD010000253.1, forward strand.
CCCAGCATGTCGAGGTAGCGCTTTCCCTCCTCGTCCCAGACCCACACCCCCTCGCCGCGCTCGAGCACGACCGGCAGCGGCTCATAGTTCCGCGCCACCTGGGGGGGCATCATGGAACCCGGCCTGGTCACGGGCGCGCTCCGGGTCCGAATGAGGAGGCGATGATCCCGCGCACCACGCCGGCCGTTCTGCCGCCTTCGTCGCGCGCCGGATTGTACTCGGCAATCTCCATGCCGAGGGCGCCCGGCGCGTCGAGCACGCCGCGCAGCGCCGCGATCAGCTCATCGGCCTCGAGCCCACCGGGAACGGGCGAGCCGACGCCCGGCGCTTGCCGCGGATCGAGCACGTCGAGATCGATCGACAGCCCGAAACCGGCCGTTCCGCGACGCGCCCTGCCGAGCGCCTCGGTGATGCAGCGGGCGAGACCCCGCTCCCCGACCTCGCTGGCCGCGATCACGCGCACCCCTAAACGCCGGAGCAGCCGCGCCTCCGGCGGCTCGTAGCTGCGGACGCCGACGAGGCAGAGATTTTCCGGGCGCAGGGCCGGACCGGAGCGGGCGAGCGCCGTGAGCTCGGGCGCGCCGCGGCCGAGGAGATGGGCAACGGGCATGCCGTGCCAGTTGCCGCTGGGGCTGGTCCGCGGCACGTGCGCGTCCATGTGGGCGTCGAGCCAGACGAGGCCCAGACGTCCACCGGGCGCGAGCGCGTTGGCGGCGCCGCTCCAGGTACCGACGGCGATCGAATGATCGCCCCCCAGGACGAGGGCGCGGGCGCCCGACCGCAGGCTCGATTCCATCGCCGACGCGACGCCGGAGGCGAGGCTGGCGACGACGGCGAGACGCGCTGCCGGATTCTTCGCGGCTTCGCCCGACGCGCCGGCGTCGACGTGCCACCAGCGCGGCGCAAGCCCAAGCCCGGCCAGCCATGCCCGCAGCCCGGCGGCCGCCAGCGCTCGCGGCCCCCCGCCGGTGCGCGGGTCGCCGGCGCCGGCGCCGGAATGGACGGCGATGAGACCAACCGGCTCCGGCCGTCCATCCGGCACGCGGGTCTCGCGCGCCGCCGGGGCGGGCCAGCCGCCGGTCCGCTTCGCGTCTGCGGTTTCGGCTTCCAACATATCCAGGATATAGGGAGCGGCGGACCGCTTTTCCGCAAGCCGTGGCGGCA
>CAYVYD010000254.1:0-4187 GCA_964454415.1 uncultured Hyphomicrobiaceae bacterium
AGCTGCTCGCCATCATCACCAACCCCAACGTCGCCTATATCCTGATGCTGGCGGGTATCTACGGCCTCCTCCTCGAGTTCTACAATCCCGGCGGCCTGGTGCCGGGCGTCGTCGGCGCCATCAGCCTGCTGCTCGCGCTCTATGCCTTCCAGGTGCTCCCCGTCAACTATGCCGGGCTCGGGCTTATTTTGGTCGGCATCGCGATGATGACAGCCGAAGCCTTCATGCCGAGCTTCGGCGTGCTGGGCTTGGGGGGCGCGGCGGCCTTCGTGTTCGGCTCGGTGATGCTGCTCGAGACCGACGTCCCCGGCTACGGCGTATCCAGGCTGCTGATCGGCTCGATCGCGCTGGTCAGCTCGGGGTTCTTCTTCCTGATCATGGCCATGCTGATGCGCGCCCGACGGCGGCCGGTGGTGACCGGCAGGGAACAGCTTATCGGCGGCATGGGTCACGTGATCGATTGGCAGGGCCATGCCGGGCACGTGCGTATACATGGCGAAATTTGGCGCGCGCGGGGAAGCAGGTCCTTCGACCCCGGCCGCCCGGTGCGGGTCTACGACGTCGAGGGTCTGGTCCTCGTCGTGCAGCCCGATAGCAAGCGGAGGTAGCAGTCAGATGCCCTGGATCGTCAACCAATTCTGGATCTTCGTGGCCCTCATCCCCATCGTAATCCTGTTCTATTCGTTCAGGATCCTGCGGGAATACGAGCGCGGCGTCGTGTTTCAGCTCGGCCGCTTCTGGAAGGTCAAGGGACCTGGGCTGATCCTCGTCATCCCGATCATCCAGCAAATGGTCCGCGTCGACCTGCGGACCCGGGTGCTGGACGTTCCCGAGCAGGACGTGATCTCCCGCGACAACGTCTCCGTCAAGGTCAACGCCGTGGTCTACTTCCGGGTCGTCGACGCCGAAAATTCCATCATTCAGGTCGAGGACTTCATGTCGGCCACCAGCCAGCTCGCGCAAACCACCTTGCGCTCGGTGCTGGGCCAGCACGAGCTCGACGAGATGCTGGCCGAGCGCGAAAGCCTCAACGCCGACATCCAGAAGGTCTTGGACGAGCAGACCGACGCCTGGGGAATCAAGGTCTCCAACGTGGAGCTCAAGCACGTCGATCTGAACGAGAACATGATCCGGGCCATCGCCAAGCAGGCCGAGGCCGAACGCCTGCGCCGCGCCAAGGTGATCGACGCCGAGGGCGAGTTCCAGGCCGCCGAACGCTTCCTCAAGGCGGCCGAGATCATGGCGAAGAAGCCGCAGGCGATGCAGCTGCGCTATCTGACGACCTTGAACACCATCGCCAGCGACCGCAGCTCGATCATCGTCTTCCCGTTCCCGATGGAGCTGACGAAGGGCCTCGGCGACAAGGCCTCGGGCGGGGGAAAGTGAGGGTCCGCGCGTGGGGCGGCGGCGCTCAGCGGCGCTTCGCCTCGCCGTAGATCCACCCCCGGCGGGCGAGCCACTTCTCGATCTCGCAGGCGATCAGCACGACCCACGGCAGCGTGAAGGCAACGCCCAGCTCTTCCGCCGTAAGCCCCGTTGTCTGGAAAACGATCTGGGCGGGCGGCCAGTAGACGATGACGAGCTGCAGCAGGGTCGAGAGCGCCACCGTGCCGAGCAGCGGAAGGTTGCCGAACAAGCCCATGGTGAAGAGCGATTCCCGCTCCGAGCGCACCGCCAGGACGTGGATCAGTTGCGACAGCGTCAGCACGGTGAAGACCAGCGACTGCCAATTGCCGGAGCCGGTGTGATAGGCCCAGGCGAGCGAGCCCAGCGACAGGCCGCCGATCAGGAGCCCCACCCAAACCATGTGCTGCCAGGCGCCGTGGGAGAAGACGCTCTCGCCCGGCGCCCGCGGCTGCCGCTTCATCACGTCGCGCTCCTCGGGCTCGACGCCGAGCGCCAGCCCCGGCAGGCCGTCGGTCACCAGGTTGATCCACAGGATCTGGATCGGCAGCAGCGGCAGCGGCAGGCCGAGGAAGGGCGCCAGCAGGATGGTCCAAATTTCCCCGGCGTTGCAGGTCATCACGAAGTTGATGAATTTGCGGATGTTGTCGTAGATGCGGCGCCCTTCGCGCACGGCGGTGACGATGGTGGCGAAATTATCGTCGAGCAGCACGAGATCGGCCGCCTCGCGCGCCACGTCGGTGCCCTTCAACCCCATGGCGATGCCGATGTCGGCGCGCTTGAGCGCTGGCGCGTCGTTCACCCCGTCGCCGGTCATGGCGACGAAATGGCCGCGGGCGCGCAGCGCCTCGATGATGTCGAGCTTCTGGGCCGGCGTCACCCGGGCATAGACATTGGTGTGGGCGGCCGCCTCGACGCGCTCCTCCGGCGAGAGCAAGGCCAATTCGGCGCCGGTCATCACGCCGTCGCCGGCGAAGCCCAGATGGGTGGCGATCGCCCGGGCGGTGGCCGGATGGTCGCCGGTGATCATCACCACCTCTATGCCGGCTTCCACGCAGGCCGCGAGCGCCGCCTCGACCTCGGGCCGCGGCGGGTCGGCGAGGCCGACGAAGCCCAGGAAGGTGAGATCGCGCTCTATGTCCTCGGCTTTGGCGGCTTTCGGCCTTTCCTTAAAATCCCGTTCGGCGAAGGCCAGCAGCCGATAGCCGCGCCGCGCCGCCGCCTCCGCGGCCTCCAGCGCCGCCCTGGCATCGATCGGCTTCCTGCCGCCGCTGGTTTGCTTGTCCTTGCATAGCGGCAGCACCGCCTCGGGCGCGCCCTTGACGATCACGAGCCCCCCTTGCTTGCCCGCGTGCAGGGTCGCCATGCGCCGCCGGTCGGCGTCGAAGGGCACGTCGCCGACGCGCCGCCACCCCTTCTCTCGCCGGGGAAGCTCGGGGTCGGCGGCGTGGGCCGCCTCGTGGATGGCGAGCTCCGTCGGATCCCCTTCGAGGCCGCCGTCCGCGGCAGTGCCAACGTCGGTGTTGAGGGCCATCGCGCGCAGCAGATGCCGCCAGGAGCGGTCGGAGCCGTCGATGTCCTCGAGCCCTCCGGTCTCGCCGCCGGCCGTCATGAAATGTTCGGCGCGCATGGTGTTCTGGGTGAGCGTGCCGGTCTTGTCGCAGCAGATGACGGTGACCGACCCCAGCGTCTCGACCGCCGGCAACCGGCGGACCAGCGCGTTGCGGCGCGCCATCGCCTTGGCGCCGAGTGCCAGGGCGATGGTGACCACGGCGGGGAGCGCCTCGGGAATTGCCGCCACCGCCAGGCTGATCGCCGTCAGCAGCATCAGCACGATCTCTTCGCCGCGGGCGAGCCCCAGTGCGAAGATCACCGCGCAAATCGTCAGCACCAGCACCGAGAGCCGCTGGCCGAAGGTGGCGAGCCGCTTCTGCAAGGGCGTCATCGGGCGCTCGCCGGCGCGCATCAGGAGGGCGACCTTGCCGAGCTCGGTCCCATCGCCCGTCGCCACCGTCGCGCATAGCGCCCGCCCGCTTATGACGTGGGTGCCGCGATGCGCCATGGTCGCCCGGTCGCCGAGTGGCGCGTCGTCGGCGAGCCGCGCCCGCGCCCGCTTGACCACGGCGACCGATTCGCCCGTCAGCGCCGCTTCGTCGATGGTGAGGTCGGTGGTCTCGATCACGCGCAAATCCGCCGGAACGACGTTGCCCGCCTCGAGCAGCACGACGTCGCCCGGCACCAGATCCTCCTCGGCGATCTGGCGGCGGCGGCTGCCGCGCAGCACCTGGACTTGCGGCGCGCTCAACTGCTGCAGCACCTCCAGCGCCCGCTCGGCCCGGAACTCCTGCACGAATCCAACGATGCCGTTCAGGATCACGATGACGAGGATCGCGACCGCGTCCGTCACCTCGCCGATCGCGCCAGCGACGAGCGCGGCGGCGAGCAGCACCAGGATCAACACGTCGGTGAACTGACGGGCCAGCATGACAAGCGGGTGGCTGCCGCCGCCGGCAGCCAGCGCATTGGCGCCATAGATCCCGCGCCGGTGCGCGGCGCGGCGCGTGCTCAACCCCTTCTTGGGGTCGACATCGAGCCGCTTGAGAACGTCTCTGACGGAGAGCGCGAAGGCCGGCTTGTCGGGGACTGTCTTCGCCTTGCTCTTCACACCACCGCCGATCCGCTCTCGCTCGTTCGCATCCACCCACCGGCAACGGGCAGGCCGATCCGCGTCGGGCTCCAGGAGCCCATCAAATCCGCTGCCGCGCCGTCTGCCAAGACCCTTG
>CAYVYD010000255.1:0-4171 GCA_964454415.1 uncultured Hyphomicrobiaceae bacterium
CCACCAGGGCGACCGCGACGAGCACCTGCCGACGATGCACGGCTTCGACGAGTTCCTCGGCAACCTCTATCACCTCAATGCCGAGGAGGAGCCCGAGAACCGCGACTATCCCAAGGACATGATGCTCGCCAACGGCAAAAAGTTCGTCGAGCAGTTCGGCCCGCGCGGCGTGATCCACTCCTGGGCCAACGCGGACGGAAGCCAAAGAACCGAGGACACCGGACCGCTGACCAAGAAGCGGATGGAGACCATCGACGACGAGACCGTGGCCGCGGCCAAGGACTTCATCAAGAAGCAGCACGCGGCCGGCAAACCCTGGTTCGTGTGGTGGAACGGCACCCGCATGCACTTCCGCACGCATGTCAGGAACGAGCATACCGGCATCTCCGGCCCGAGCGGCGACGAGTATCACGACGGCATGGTCGAGCACGACATGAATGTCGGCGAGTTGCTCAAACTGCTCGACGAACTCGGCATCGCCGATAACACGTTCGTCATGTATTCGACCGACAACGGGCCGCATTACAACACCTGGCCGGACGCCGGCACGACGCCGTTCCGCAGCGAGAAGAACTCGAACTGGGAAGGCGCCTACCGGGTGCCCGCCTTCGTGCGATGGCCCGGCCAATTCCCCGCGGGGACGGTGCTCAACGGCATCGTGGCGCACGAGGACTGGCTGCCGACATTCGCGGCGATCGCGGGCGCGCCCGACATCAAGGAGCAGCTCCGCAAGGGCGTCAGGCTGAACGGCCGCAACTACAAGAACTACATCGACGGCTACAACCAGCTCGATTACCTAAGCGGCAAGGCCAAGGAGTCGCCGCGTCACGAATTCTGGTACGTGAACGACGACGGCCAGATCGTGGCGGCGCGCTACGACGACTGGAAGGTGGTGTTCCTGGAGAACCGGGGCCAGGCGTTCGGCATCTGGCGCGAGCCCTTCGTGGAACTCCGCGTGCCGCTGCTCTTCAACCTGCGCCGCGACCCGTTCGAGAAGGCGCAGCACAACTCCAACACCTATAACGACTGGTTCCTGGACCGGCCCTACGTCATCGTGCCGATCCAGGCGCTGGCGGCGAAGTTTCTGCAGACCATGAAGGACTACCCGCCGAGCCAAACGCCCGGCGCCTTCAATTTGAGCAGGATTGAGGAGCAGCTCAAGGAAACGGCCGGCGCGCGCTGATGTGCGTCCAACGGTGGCCGGCGCGCGGCGCCAATCCTTGCCAGCCCCTCAACCCGCCGGACAGTCACGGGAGGCGAGGATGATACAGACCGCGCGGCGCATTGCATTGGCCGCCACGGCGGCGGTGGCCCTGGCGCTCAAGCTTCCCGCGGCGGGATCGCAACCAGCGTCCCAAGACCTTCCCTCCTGGAGCGACGGTCCGGCGAAGAAGGCGATCACCGCCTTCGTCGCGAGGGTCAGCCAAGAGGGCGGCGCCGATTACGTCCCGCCGGAGAAGCGCATCGCGGTGTTCGACAACGACGGCACGCTGTGGGCCGAGCAGCCGGTGTACGTGCAACTCGCCTTCGCGTTCGACCGGGTGAAGGCGCTCTCCAACCGGCATCCGGAGTGGAAGCGGACCCAGCCCTTCCAGGCGGTGCTCGACAACGATTTCGCGGCGCTGGCCAAGTCCGGCGAGAAGGGGCTGGTGGAGCTCATCATGGCGACCCACGCCGGCACGAGCACGCAAGACTTCGAGGAGATCGTCAGCGGCTGGATCGGGACCGCGCGTCACCCGAAGTTCGAGCGGCCCTATACCGAACTGGTCTACCAGCCGATGCTCGAGCTGCTGGCCTATCTGCGGGCGAACGGCTTCAAGACCTTCATCGTCTCGGGCGGCGGCGTCGAGTTCATGCGGCCCTGGACCGAGCGCGTCTACGCCGTTCCGCCCGAGCAGGTGGTGGGCTCCAGCATCAAGACCAAATATCAGGTCACGGACGGGAAGCCCGAACTGATCCGGCTGCCGGAAATGAATTTCGTCGACGACAAGGCGGGCAAGCCGGTCGGCATCAACGCGCATATCGGGCGCCGGCCGATCGCCGCCTTCGGCAATTCGGACGGGGATCTCGAGATGCTCGAATGGGCCACCGCGGTCGGCGGCGCCCGGCTCGGCATGATCGTGCACCACGACAATGCCGCAGACGAATACGCCTATGACCGGAAATCGGCCTTCGGCAAGCTCGACAAGGGCCTCGACGAGGCGCCGAAGAAGGGCTGGACCATCATCAGCATGAAGGACGACTGGCGTTGCGTCTTCGCCTTCCAGTGCGGCGGGCCCGGATCGGGCGAGTGAGCCGCCGGGAGGCGCGCCCCGGCCCTAGGGCAGCGCCCCTAGGCGCTCTAGCCCCACCTTGCTTTCCTCGGCGGAGGGGTCGAGCTCGAGCGCCTTGCGGAAAGCGGCGACAGCCTCTTCCTTGCGGCTCAGCGCCCCGTAGATATGGGCGAGGGTGTCCCGGGCGGCGGCGTTATTCGGCGCTATCGCGACGGCCTTGCCGTGGTTTTGATCGAATTGGCGCGCGTGGCGCAGGCGCAGAGGCGGTCGCCTTTGGATTCCTCACCCCGTTCGATATCCGCGCGCGGCGCCTAAGGCTGACGTCGGGATCGCCGCCGTCGCAGCCGTCACATCGGCTGACTCGCGCCGCGGCCAAATTGCGGTCCCGTCTCGCTCGAATTTTGCCGACTGACGCCGTAGGGCCCTGTTGCTAAGCTCGCCGGCATACGCGGTCAGCCGACCGGCCGGCCGCAGAGCTCATCAGGGAGGGCCAGACCCATGGATTTCACCAATCTTCTGATTCAGTTGGTGGCGGGCGCGATCGGCGGCAACGCGGCCGGCGCGGCTCTCAAGAAATATTCGCTCGGCATGCTTGGCAACACGATCGCCGGCGTGCTCGGCGGCGGCATCGGCGGCCAGCTGATCGGCACGGCCGTCGGCACGGCCGTGGAGGGCTTCGTCGGCGACATCGCGGGCGGCGCCGTCGGCGGGGCGGTGCTGATGGTCTTGGCCGGCCTCATCAAGGGCATGATGTCCAAATAGCGGACGAACGGCGCGGGCGCGGGGCCGGCCGCAAGAGATTGATCGGGCGGGCGCCCCTCCGATAAGCTGACGGACGCCTGGAACGCGGCGGCCGACGGAGGGTGGTCCAAGATGACGCGCTTTCACCGAATTGCCTCGAACGTCCTGCCGGCGCTCCTCGCGGCGGCGCTCGCCCTCGCCGCGGCCGCGCCCGCCCGCGCCCAGGCGTCCGATCAACAGGAGATCAAGGGCAAGAAGAGCGACTATGAGAAGGCGCACGGCACCGCCAAGACGATCCTCAAGAAGATCCTGACGACGCCGATCAAGAACCCGGTCTACAGCAAGCTCGCCGACGAGCTGATCGACACCGCCTATGACGAGGCCAAGAAGCGCTGGGCCGACCCGTCGCACGCCCGAGACATGCTGCGGGATTACCGCAACCTCTATTACGAGGTGAAAACCAAGGCGTTCGAGGAGGAGCAATCGGTCAAGCACCAATTGGCGGACATCGATCATCAATTGACGCTGCCCGCCGACAAGCGCGACACGGCCGCCAATCTGCTGCAGCGCAAGCGGCAGCTCCAGGCCCGCGCGGAGGATCTCGACCACGCCATCGGCATCGTCGACAAGCGGCTCGAAAACGCCGACCGGGCCCAGAAATACGTCGACCGCGGGCTCGGCCTGCCGCCCGGATTCGACGATCTGGCGAACGACTTCAAGCAGGACTTCGGCGACGATCAAGGGGCCGGGGAGGGCGAGGAGGACGTGGCGATGAGCTGCGAGGAGATCGAGGCGGAGGAGCGCCGGATCGAGACCGAGCTCAAGAACGAGGTTGTGGGCCGCAGCGACGCGGCCGCGCTCGGCAGGATCCAGGCGGCGGCCGCGGTGCTCCAGGAGTTGCGGGCGCAGAAGAAGAACTGCAAGGAGCGGACGGCGAGCGGCTCGGGCGGCTCCAAGTCCCACCAGTCCTCGAACCGAACCTCGGGCCCCGCCGGCTAGCGGCCCGTGGGCGCAGCCTGCAGCACCGCGGCGGCGTGCGCCGACGGCATCTGCGCCGCCGGCACCTGCATCAAGGAAGGCACGGGCGGCGTCATCCTCGGCGAGTGAGGGGGCGGGCGCCCGTTCAGTCGGTGATCTCGATCACCGTGTTGTCCTTG
>CAYVYD010000256.1:0-4131 GCA_964454415.1 uncultured Hyphomicrobiaceae bacterium
GCGCGCCACTGCGCCTTCAGCTTGGCCTTGCGCTCGCCGAGCCAGCGCGAGGCGAGCGGCGAGGAGCCGAGCTGGCTTTCCATCTGCTGCGTCAGATATTGGGTGGTGATAGCGTTGGCGATCCGCGCCGCCTTGACCGCGTCCCGCGAGGTGACGGCGATGGTGATCAGGTTCGAGCGCGGCGGCTGGTCGACGAACAGACGGTCGAGGAAGCGCTCGCGGGCGCGGTTCAGGAGCCGCGCCTCGGGGCTGTGACCGTCCGCTCCGAAGGCGAGTATCCCGCGCAGCCGGTCGAACAGGCTGGCTTGCCCGAATTCGCTGTCCTGGGTGAGCTTTTCCGCCGCGATCACCTTCTCGATGACCTCTGGCGAGCGGATCACCGCGATTTCGCCGGCGATCAGCCGTTCGAACAGCTCCGGCCCCACATTCTTGTTCTCGGCCGTGATCTGAAACTGACGGGGATCGAATTTGAGCGTCGCCTGCGCCGTGTAGCGCGGCGTGACTGCGAGCAGGAACAGCACCGCGGCCGCGATGCCGCAGGCCACCACCGTGGCGATCAGCCGCCGGTGCCGGCGGACGATTTCGAGCACGTCGCGCAGTTTGAGATCTTCTTCCATGGCCAAGTCGGCGCCTTCGTCATCTCGTTAAAGGGTGATCGCCGCGAGTCCCGGTCCCTTCGAACGGGCCCGCGGGCCGCCCGTCCGTAAACCAAAACCCGGCGATTCCATCCGCCTCCTCGCCGCACCTTCCGCTTGTAGGAGATGCCGCGCGTCCCATCAAACACGCTCATTTGTTGAGGTTAACCGCGCCGAGGCCCCGCCCGGCTCGCCCGCAAAGGGATAGATACTTTAAGTATGCGTTATGGTTGCTTCGCATTAGGTTTAAAACTTAAAGCTTTATTCGAGAATAAATGATGTAATTATGCCATGTCACCTATGATGAGTTTCGCAGATTTCATGACGTATCTGGCCAAAGAATCGGATTTCGGCTTCGCCGCGTTTCCGAACGTCGTCCTCATAGCCCTGGCGGCCATCGTCCTCGGCCTGCTGGTCCGCAGGACATGGCTCTCCTATTTCGGCGTTTTCCTGATTTTCTTCTATTATTTCCTCGACCGGATGGAAGGGTTCGTCTGACCCCCCGCGGCCCGCCGCCGCGCCAATTCTCCTTGCCGCCTTTCCTCCTCCGCACCATAATTTGGACCCGCTGTCCGAGCCCTTCGCGCAGCGCCGTCCAACCATCGCCTCGGCAGTCAATGGGGGTCCCCGCCGTGAAAAAGCGCTTATTCGTGTTCGCCACCATTCCGCTCGCCGCCGCCCTGTCGGGCCTCGCCGCGCCCGCCCAGGCCGCCTGCACCGTCATCGCCGCCACCAATAGCGGTCCCACCAAGGCCATGGCGCTCGCCGCCTCGCAGCAGGCCGTCGAGAGCCAGGCCCAGTCGCTGAAGCGCAAACATGGCTGGCGCCACGTGAGCATTTCCGCCCGCAAGGTGAGGCCCGATCCGTTCTGGAAGGCGGTCCGGCCCGTGGTTCCGCCCGAGATCATCATCAGGCCCGACACCCGCACGGCGCACGCCTACACCACCTGCTGGCCGGGCGTGGTGGTGCCCTTCGTGTGCACCTCGGGCGCGCGCATCTGCGGTAACTAACGCCGGTTCCGGGCCGCCCGCCGCCGGCTCCTGCCGCCACGGTCGGCGCCTTTGCGCCCTTGAGTCCTGCGCGGTTCCGGCAAGTCCGCGGTGGAGACGCCGCATCCCGCCTGCGCCGATGGACAGGCTACCGCCTAGGGCCTGACCGAGAAGGCGCTCGGGCCCAGAAGCGGCGGCAGAAGCGGCTGGATGCGCTCGACCCAGCGCGTGAGCCGAGGCCGCGTCTCGCGCGGGTCGATCAACTCGTGCACGGCGAAGGCCTCCGCGCGCGGGAAGGGCGAGTTGCGGGCCGCCAGCTCCGCTTCGAGCTCGCGCCGCCGGGCGTCCGGATCGGGGGCCGCAGCGATCTCGCGGGCATAGGCGACCGCCACGCCGCCCTCGACGGGGAGCGCGCCCGATTCCGCCGAAGGCCAGGCGAGCACATAGGCGTCGGGTCCGTAATGGGCGGCCTGGGCCACGCCGAAGGAGCGCCGTACCATCACGCACGCCCACGGCACCCGGCTCATCGCCGCCGTCAGCACCGCGTTGGTGCCGTGGCGGATCGTCGCCTCGCGCTCGGCTTGGCTGCCGATCATGAAGCCCGGCTCGTCGATGAAGCTCAGAATGGGCAGATGGAAGGTCTCGCACAGCTCGATGAACCGGCGGGCCTTGTGCGCGCCGTTCGCCGTCATCGCGCCCGCCAGATGCCGCCCGTCGTTTGCCCACACGCCGACCGGCTGCCCACCGAGGCGCGCGAGCCCGGTGATCTGGCTGCACCCGTAGCCCGCGCCCATCTCGAAGAAGCTCCCGCGGTCCAGCACCAGTGCGAGGACGCGGCGCATGTCGTAGGTCTTGCGTCGGTCCCGCGGCACGATCGAGAGCAGCTCCTCCTCGCGCCGGTCGGGCGGATCGTCGCTCTCGCTCACCGGCGGCAGTTCCCAGACGTTCGACGGCAGATAGCTCAGGAACGTCCGGATCTGGGCGAGCGCCTGGCCCTCGTCGGGGGCGGTGTTGTCGACGACGCCGTTCGTTCCGTGAACCTCCGCGCTCCCCAGTTCCTCCTTGGTCTTGCGCTCGCCGAGCGCGCGCTCGACCACGGCGGGCCCCGCGATCATCACCTGCGCCGTATTCCTCGCCATCACCGAGAAATGCGACGCCACCAGCCGCGCCGCCGGCAAACCCGCCACGGGTCCGAGCGCGGCGGTGGCGACGGGAACGCTCGCCATCGCGCGCGCCACCGATTGGAAGCGCGGCGGCGCAAAGACCGGCGAGGGCGTGCTCCTTGTCCCGGTGCCGCCGACGCTTCCCCCCGCGCCCTCGTGCAGGCGGATCAGCGGCACGCGGTAGTGGCAGGCGAGCTCTTCCGTATAGACGCTCTTGCGCAGCCCCGCTTCGCTCGGCGAGCCGCCCTTCAGCGTGAAGTCCTCGCCCCCCACCACGCAGCGCCGCCCGCCGATCCTGCCGAAGCCGAGGACGAAATTGGCCGGCGTGAACTCCGCGCCCTCCCCGTTCTCGTCCGCCGCGCCCGCGCCCGCGCCCACCTCCTCGAAGCTCCCCTCGTCCAGCAGCAGAGCGATCCGCTCGCGGACGGTGAGCCGGCCCTTTTCGTGCTGGCGCGCGACGGCCTCCGCGCCCCCTTGCTCCAGGGCGCGCGCCAGCCGCCTGGCGATCTCGTCCGCTTCCTCTTTCCAGCTCATCGGCGCCCCGCTCCCGTAATGTTCCTCGGCCCAAGCTTTAGCGCCATTGGGGGTCCGATTGAACCGGACATCGACTTTTCCGGCGGGGCCGATAGCTTGATCGTGGCGTGACAAACGGCGCCGCTGCGCTAAAACAGGGGCAGGGAGAGGGGCGGGCATGGGAGCGCGCGTCGCACGACAAATCGCGAGCCTCTGCATCGCGTGCCTCGCGGTGCTTGCCTGGGCCGCGCCGCTTGGCGCGGGACCGGCGCCCGTTTCGGGCGACCCCGATTGGCTGCTGGCCGACTGGTACGCGCTGAAGGCCCGCTTGGCCGAGCGCCACGGCTTGACCATCGGCCTTGCCTACACGGCGCTCTACCAGAAGGCCGGCGACAGCGCCTTCCAGCCGCGGAGGAGCCGCGCCGCCGGCTACCCCATATATGGCTACGACGAGGCCGCAGGCGGCGACGCCGAGATCTTCGGCGCGCTTACCCTGTGGGGCGGTGGGAGCGGCCATCGGGCTGAGCTCAAGTTCAAGGGGGAGGTGCGCCACCGCCTCGGCACCGCCGTCGCGCCCGAGAGCCTTTCCCGCGAGATCGGCTCGGCCTGGTTCACCGGAACGGGCTACAGCGAGTTCGATCCCACCATCGTCGAGCTGTGGCTCGGTCAGAGCTTCGCCGGCGACGCGCTGGAGCTCCACCTCGGCAAGGTGTTTCCGCTCACTCAGTATGACGACTTTCCCTTCGACAATTTCCGCACCGACTTCATCGACGGCCCGGTGAGCTTCCACCCCTCGATCGCGCTCCCCAATTACGGCCTCGGCGCCAACGC
>CAYVYD010000257.1:0-4129 GCA_964454415.1 uncultured Hyphomicrobiaceae bacterium
GCCCGCAGCAGGCGCTTCTGCAGGTCGAGGATGGCGGCGACGAAGCCCGCCTCGGTCTCGATCAGCTCGTGCCAGATCGAGAAATAGGTGGGGCTCGCGGGCGCCACCTCGCCGAACACCTCGTCCTGGCGGATGCGCAGCACCGCGTCGTATTTCCGCGCCACCGCCTGCATCTTCTTGTTCTCCAGCAGGCAGTTCAAATAGATGCGGGTGATGCCGCGGTTGCGCGCGCCCTGGATGACGCGGCCCATGAGCTCGGTGCCAACGCCCTCGTCGCGGTAGTCCTGCTCGACCGAGAAGGCGGCCTCGGCCTCGCGGTAGGGCGCGGAGCCCAGCGGCCGCAGCTCGGCGGCGGCGCGCACGACGCCCTCTTCCATATAGGCGTGGACCAGGCTCCTGAAGTCGTTGACGCCGGCGGCGTAGGTCTCGATGAACTCGTCGCTCGGCGCCCGGCCGAAGCGCAGCCGCCGGGTCTCCTGATCGAGCCGGAGCATATGCTCCTTGTAGAGGCCGAGCTCGGCCGGCCAAAGCTTGCGAATCCTGCGTTTGATCATCTGTTGGTCGGGCATGGGACCCTCCAATCGGGGGCGCGTGGGCGCACACCCTGTATATTGTGCGCCGCACAAACGAATCAAGCGATTATATTGCGTCGCAACATAATAGGCTTTTGCGACTTTGCAATAGCTGTATGCCCGGCGACCGCTCAAGCTTGCAAAAGCGGCAGCCAAGCGAACCAGGCAACGGCGGCGACGAAGGAGAGCAGCGTCATCGGTACGCCGCAACGGGCATGATCGGCGAACCGTAAGGTGACGCCGGACTGCCTGGCGCGCTCGACGACGATGATGTTGGCGAGACTGCCGACGAGGAAAAGGTTGCCCGCCAGCGTCGAAAGGACGGCCAAAGCATAGAGCGTTTCCCGCGGCAGGCCGTCGAACAGGGCAAGTAGCAGGATGACCGCCGGCACGTTGCCGATGGTGTTGCTGCCAACGAGCGTCAACGCCACAAGGGCGGGTAGTCCGGTGGGTTCGACGCCAGCCGCGGCGGCGGCCGAAAGCAGCTCGGAGGGAAGACCGGTCCTCGCCAGTGCCGCCGTAACGACGAACAGGCAGCCGAAGAGAACCAGCAAGTGCCAGTCGACCAGACCCAGAATCTCGCGCGTGGCGAGCCGGCGGCTCAGAAGCAGGAGAGCGGCGATGACGAGCACACCCGTCACATGGGGCAGGGGCGTGGCGAACATCGCCAACAGAGCCGCGGCGGCGAGTGCCGCCTTGCCCACGCCAAGCCGGTCCAGAATGGGTGCCTTCCCGTTCATTGGGCATGCGGGCCCGTGGTCGAGCCGCGGCCAGACCAGCCACACGACCGCGAACACCGATCCCAGACTCAGCAGGGCGGGCGGTCCGCAGACGAGGCTGAACTCCCAGAAATCGAGCCCGCCGACCTGACCGATCAGGATGTTCTGAGGATTACCGATCACCGTCGCCGCCGAACCGGCATTGGCGGCGCCGGCCAGGGCGATCAAATGGGGCCGCGGATCCAGACCGCGCTCGACGAGGCCCTTGACCAGCATCGGCGTCATAGCGAAGACGACGATGTCGTTGGCGAGCACGGCGGACAGCGCGCCGGTCACGATCACCGTCAGGCCGAGGATCGCCGTCGGCGATGCCCGAGTCGCGGCGATCCGGGAGGAACACCAATCGTAGAAGCCGCAGGCGGCGAACTGGGCGGAGAGGACCATCAGGCCGAACAGCACGATGATGGTGGGGAAATCGATCGCGGCCAGGATGTCGGCGCCGCCGGCGACGCCGGTGACATACAGGACGATGGCGCCGAGGACGGCGATGCCGGTGCGGTCGATCTTGAGGCCGGGCCAGCGGCCGAGCGCCATGCCGAGATAGACCGCGGAAAAAACGGCGAGGGTGATCGTCGAAGCGTAGGTCATCGGGGCGCCCGGAACCGCGGCGGAGTGAGACTGCCTGTCGTGCTCGAACGCCTTTGTCAATGGCGCAATCGCGGCGTGCTCAAGGCTCGATTTCGGGGCGCAGGGGGCGGGCGAGCAGGTCCTCGATCGCCTCGTCCACGGTCATGGCGCCGGAGACGACCGACTGCACGCTCTGGCAAATGGGGAGATCGAGCTTCATTTCGCTGGCCATTTGGGCGACGGCGGCGGCGGTGAAGACGCCCTCGCTCACCGAGATCCGCGCGCCGAGGACATCCTCCAGCGACCGGCCCTCGCCCAGCGCCTTGCCCAGCGACATGTTGCGCGATTGCGGGCTCGAGCAGGTGAGCAGCAGGTCGCCGAGGCCGGAGAGGCCGGTGAGCGTCTCGGGGCGGGCGCCCAGCGCGCGGCCCAAGCGGACGATCTCGCCGAAGCCGCGGGTCATCAGCGCCGCATGCGCGCTCGCCCCCAGCTTTTTGCCGACGACGATGCCGGCGGCGATGGCGAGCACGTTCTTAACCGCGCCGCCCACCTGGGCGCCGGTGACGTCGTCGCTCCAATAGGGCCGGAAGATGGAATGGCCGAGGGCGAGGGCGAGGGCCTTGCCCAGCGCCTCGTCGGCGCAGGCGAGCGTGACCGCGGCGGGCAGTCCGCGGGCGACCTCGGCGGCGAAGCTCGGGCCGGAGAGCACCGCGACCGGAGCGCCCGGCACGGTCTCGGCGACGACTTGGGCGAGCAGCTTGCGGCTGTTCTGCTCGATCCCCTTGGCGCAGATCACGAGCGGCTTGGTCTTGTCGAGATGGGGGGCGAGGTCGGCGAGGATGTCGCGGGTGTGTTGGGCGGGCGTCACCAGAAGGATGGCGTCGCAGGCGGCGACGTCGGCAAGCTTGGCGGTGGCGCGGATGGCGCGGTCGAGATCGACGCCCGGCAGATAGTTGCGGTTCTGGTGGTAGTCGTTGACGTCGGAGACGGTCTCGAACTCATAGGCCCACAGCACCACGTCGCGGCCGGCCTTGCGCACGGTCTGCGCCAGCGCCGTCCCCCAGGCGCCCGCTCCCAGAACGCCGATGGATTGAAACTCCGCCACCTGAACCCTTCCCCAATTTCCGTTCGCCCGAGCCCCGCCGGCCTCGCGCTTCAAGCCTTGACGCCGGCGCCCGCCCGCGGCGGCGCGTCTTGATCGAGCGGCCAGCGCGCGCGCGCCGGGGCGTCGAGGCCGTCGACGAGGCCCAGCGCCAGGCGCTCCGCACCCGCCCAGGCGATCATGGCAGCGTTGTCGGCGCAAAGCGAGGCGTCGGGCACGGTCATGGTGAACTCCTTCTCGGCGCAAAGCGCCCGAAGCGCGGCGCGCAGGCTCTCATTGGAGGCGACGCCGCCGGAGACGACGAGGTTGCGCGGGGCGGCGGCGCCCAGACGCGCCAGATAAAGCGCCATGGCGTTGGCGGTGCGGTCGGCGACCACCTCGCGCATAGCGGCCTCGAAGGAGGCGCAGAGATCGGCCACGTCCTTGGACGAGAGCGGGGCCGCCTCGAAGGCCGCCTTGCGGAGCGCCGTCTTGAGGCCCGAAAAGGAGAAATCGGCGCCCTCGCGGCCGACCATGGGGCGGGGCAGCTCGAAGCGGCTGGCGTCGCCCTGCTTGGCTAGGCGCTCGACCTCGGGGCCGCCCGGATATCCCAGCTCGAGCAGTTTGGCGGTCTTGTCGAAGGTCTCGCCGAGCGCGTCGTCGAGCGTGGTGCCGAGGCGCTCGTAGCGGCCGACGCCGCGGACGATCAGCAATTGGGTGTGGCCGCCCGAGACCAAGAGCAGCAGGTAAGGGGGCTCGAGGCCGTGGGTGAGACCGGGGGTCAGGGCGTGGCCTTCCAGGTGGTTGACGGCCAAGAGCGGCAGCCCGCGCGCGGCGGCGATCGCCTTGGCGGTCATCAGCCCGACCATCAGCCCGCCGATGAGACCCGGCCCGGCGGTGGCGGCGACGCCGTCGAGGTCTGAAAAGCCGATACCGGCGTCGGCGAGGGCGGCGGCGACGAGGCCGTCCACCACCTCCACATGGGCACGGGCGGCGATCTCGGGCACGACGCCGCCAAAGGCGGCGTGGGCCTCGAGCTGGGAGCGGACCAGGCTGCTCAGGATCTCGCCCTTGGCCGGGCCCTCCCGCGCGACCACGGCGGCGGCGGTCTCGTCGCAGCTCGTCTCGAT
>CAYVYD010000258.1:0-4115 GCA_964454415.1 uncultured Hyphomicrobiaceae bacterium
CCATGTGATAGATCTCGCCCTGCCGCCGCGAGCGCGCCTGGACCCGGGCGGTGCGCGGGCCCCGCGCCAGCGCGTAGCGCTCGAAGGCGCGCGCCAAGCCGCCGCCGCTCATCACGATGATGTCGCGCCAGCCCTGGTTCTGCTCGCGCGCGATGATGACGGGGGCCTTGACGGAAACGGTGCGGAAGGCGGGCGTGTAGCCGCGCTCGGCCGCCTTAAAGATGGTTAGCGAGCAGCCGGTCGACTTGCACCAGTCCTTGCCTGCGAACAGCACCAACGCCTCGCCGACGCCGTCGCCGTCGAGGTCGACGCCCTTCAGCGTATAGGGCCCCTTGGCCCGCTTCTTGTTGATCCGGTAGGTCTCGATCGAGCGCTCGGCGAGGTCGCGGTTGACGGGGACGAGCAGCGGCGGGCCGCCGGTGACGCCCTGGGGACCGGCGTCGAGGCTGATCGGCCGGTTGGGATCGGCGCCGTTGGGGCCGCCGACGGCGCCGCCCCGGCAGGCCGAAAGCAGGGCCGCCGCGAGCCCGGCAATCACCAATCCGGCGCGCTTGACGCTAGCGCTCGTCATCGGCTCTCCACGCAACCCATCCGGCAACGCCGTCCATCGGTTCAACCGGCGATCATCGCCTCGGGCTCAAGGATGGCCCATTTGGCCCGCAAGTTCCAGGGGCGAGGGGGCCGCTCTATCGCGGACCTTCCGGTCGATGGTCCGGGCGAATCCTCAATGGTTCATTTCAAGCCACCTACCGGCCGTCGTCCAGGAAGCGTGCCGGGATCGAGTCTTTGAACGGGAACATGTGAAAATAGGGCCGTGCCTCGGCAATAACGCGCCTAAAGGAACGGCGCTCCGCCAACCGTTCAAAATAGGCCGTCGCATGTGGGTGGTTGTCGGAGAACGGTTCGACGATACCCGCATAGAACAGGGCTGGCGCCGCGGCGCAATCAGCGATACCGAAGGCCTCGCCGACCGCCCAGGTTCTCCCTTCCATTCGCCGCTCTATCATGTCGTAGGCGATTTCGAGCGCCATCCTGGCGTCCGCAACCCCGCGGGGATCATGCTCGCCTTCCATGCGCAGGCGGTCGGTGACGATCTCCCGCATGGGAAGCTGGACATGGAGATCGAAGAAGCGGTCCCACAGGCGCGCGTCGAGGCGGTGGACCTCGTCTTCCGGCAACAACCGACGCTCGCCCGGATAGTGGTGGTCGAGATACTCGATGATAATGGTGCTTTCCGGAACGGTGCCGTCCCGGCTTTCGTCGCGTAGAACTGGAATCTTGCCGACCGGCCACAGGCCGAGGAAACCGGCGCTTGCCTCCGCGTCCGCCAGGTCGACGACGTGGCCGGTAAAGGGCGTTTCGTTCTCGTAGAGCGCCACCAGCACCTTTTGGCAGAAGGAGGCCAGTGGGTGATAATAGAGCGTGAGCGCCATGGCGGCAGTCCTTGTGATTTGAGGACACGGAAAGCGCAGGATCACCGGCCCCCGCGTTCCGGGCCGGCGCCCTCGCGGTCGGCCGAGACAATGGTGCGGACGGCGGGACTCGAACCCGCACGGGGTCGCCCCCTCAGGATTTTAAGTCCTGTGTGTCTACCAGTTCCACCACGTCCGCGTGGCGGGGTTGTTATGCGACGGCGCCCGCCTCATTTCAACGCGGGGATCGGCGCGGTCTGCATTTTGGGGCCTGCGCGAAGTGGTGTCAGCGGTCATTCGCGAATTCCTTCCAGTTCCTTCTTGAGACGTCCCGGGCCGTTCTATCGCGGTCCGGCGCTCCCAAGGGGAAGGTTCGGGTGAACAGCCGCGCCTCCTCCACCGCCCGGGCGAAAGATGGGCGGGCCAGCAGCCGCGCGCGGCAGGCGCGTAGCGCTGGATACGCCCCTGAAATCCGGTACACCCAGTCCGCGTAGAACGGGAAGGGCGCGGCCGCGCAAGGAATTGTCGGTGCGCGCGGCGGCGCTGGAAGGGGGCGGCGCTCGGCTTTGGAACGCCTACATGGACGAGCTGCGCCACCCACACCTTAGCGCGCTGCGGGCGGTAAGGGAGGCCGCAGAGTCGTGCTTGCGACGGGCCTGCTGGACAGCCGGCTTGCAATGCCATCTGCGCAATTTCGCTCTGTCGCGGAAATAACGGAAAGGCGGACTCCACTCCCTCAAGTTTTATATGTGGCGAGCAAGGGGCTTGCTTCAAGACCCGGGTGATCCCGTAAAACCGCCAACCGAAGCCAAAACCTACGGGGTCACGAGATGCGCATGGCGTTGTCGACGAGCAGATCGCGCGCGGCCGAGTTGGCCGCCGCCGCGGGGACGGCCGGAGTGGGGCGATGAACAAGAATGCGGTGGTGATCGCCGGGGGAGGTCCAACAGGGCTGATGTTGGCCGGCGAGTTGAATTTGGCGGGCGTTGATGTCGCCATCGTCGAGCGGCGCGTCGACCAGTCCCTTGCCGGCTCGCGCGCGGGCGGCCTCCATTCACGGTCCATCGAGGTTCTCGATCAGCGCGGGATCGCTGATCGGTTCCTTTCGCATGGACAGGCGGCCCAAGTGGCAGGTTTTGCCTGGATACCTCTGGACATCAGCGATTTTCCCACCCGGTACAATCACGGCCTCGCCCTGTGGCAGAACCACATCGAGCGCATCCTCGCCGGCTGGGTCGAGGAGCTGGCGGTGCCGATCCATCGCGGACGAGAAGTGGCGGGGCTCGTCCAGGACGGCACCGGCGTCGACATAGCGCTCGCAGACGGCCGGCTCCTTCGGACGGACTATCTCGTCGGCTGCGACGGCGGGCGCAGCGTGATCCGCAAGGCCGCCGGTATCGCGTTTCCCGGCTCGGGCCCGACGATCAGCCACCTGATCGCCGAAGCCGAGTTGACGGAAGAGCCGGAATGGGTCGTTCGCCGCGATGCGCGCGGCATCCATGGCCTCAGCAAGTTGAGAGAAGAAGGACGAGTGCGGGTCATGGTGACCGAAGAGCAGATCGGCCGCACCGGCGATCCGACCTTGAGCGATCTCCGCGAGGCCCTCATCAGCTACTATCGGACCGATTACGGCATCCACAGTCCGACCTGGATCTCCAGATTCACCGATATGTCCCGGCAGGCGTCGTCCTACCGCAAGGGACGGGTGCTGCTGGCCGGCGACGCCGCGCACGTGCATTACCCGTCGGGCGGACAGGGCCTCAACACCGGTGTTCAGGATGCGGTCAATCTGGGGTGGAAGTTGGCCCAGGTGGTCAAGGGAACGTCGCCGGAAAGCCTGCTGGATACCTACCATGCCGAGCGGCACCCGGTCGCCGCCGGCGTGTTGCGCAACACCATGGCGCAGGTCGCGCTGCTGCGTTCCGACGACCGCACCGAGGCCCTGCACGACGCAATGGTCGAACTGCTCGGCATGGACGAGCCCCGCAAGCGCTTCGCCGCGATGATGTCCGGTCTCGACATTCACTATGATCTTGGCGAGGGGCATCCGCTGCTCGGGCGCCGCATGCCCGATCTCGACCTGGTTACCCCAAACGGTCCGCTACGCACATTCACGCTGCTGCACCGTGCCCGGCCAGCGCTGCTCAATCTCGGGGAGCCCGGGCGCTTCGATATCACGCCATGGGCTGACCGGGTCCAGCTCGTCGATGCTGAATATCTCGGCGTGTGGGAGCTTCCCGTCATCGGCACGGTCACCGCTCCCGCCGCCGTCCTGATCCGGCCTGATGGATACGTGGCGTGGGTGGGAGACCAAACCGACCACGACCTCGCCGACGCGCTGACCACTTGGTTCGGACCGCCCACCGCAGCATAGTGCACGGGTTTTCCCGCAGCCTATCGCTGATCTCGAGCGGGCCCGGACGTCACTTCAGGTCAGCTTTGGGTCGAGCCGCGTCATTCACACATCGAACGCTGACGTCCTTCCAACCTCCCTGTGCAACCGTAAGAGCAGTTACGAAAAAATCGGCGGCGATTGGTGCGGGCGGGGGAAGTCGAGCCCGCGCGGGCCGTCGCTCGCGGGACCATGGGTTTTAAGCCCATTGCGTTTGCAAATTCCGCCGCGCCCGCACTAGGCGGACGAGTGGGACTTTTAAGTCCTGTGTGTCTACCAGTTCCACCACGTCCGCGTGGCCCGGCTGTTAT
>CAYVYD010000259.1:0-4070 GCA_964454415.1 uncultured Hyphomicrobiaceae bacterium
CCGCCACGACGACCGTCCCCTCGCCGATTTGGGCGCTGGGCGAGAGCACGGCGCTCGGATGAATCAGGGTGGCGCGGGAAAAGCCGAGCGTGCCCGCCTCGTCCAGCAGCGCCAGGCGGCGGGCGTTGTCGCCGATGGCGACGAAAACCGCCGGCCGCTTGCCGCCTCCGGCCGCGGCGAGATCGGCGAGCCCCGCGCCCAGCACCCGGATGCCGTTCACCTCCTCGCCCCGGCTCTTGGCGGTGTCGCAGAAGCCGACCACGTCGAACCCCGCCGCCCGGGCGACGTCGGCGCAGACCCGGCCATGGCCGCCGGCGCCGATGATCACCAGAGTGTCCGCCATGGCTTCGGTCCTGGGTTGGGGATCGCGGTTTACCGCCGCCGGCGCAAGGCGGCCGTCGGCGGGAATGGTAGCACGGGAGGCCGCGGCGGCGCGGCCGAGACGAGGAAAGCGTAAATCGGCGTCAACGCGTCAGCGCGCCAGCGCGTCAGCGCTTCGAGAACTGGAAGCTGCGGCGGGCCTTGGCCTTGCCGTACTTCTTGCGCTCGACGACGCGAGCGTCGCGGGTGAGGAACCCGCCCTTTTTCAGGATCGGGCGAAGCTCTGGCTCATAGCGCGTCAGGGCCTTGGAGAGGCCGTGGCGCACGGCGCCCGCCTGGCCCGACAGACCGCCGCCGCTGACCGTGCAAAAGACGTCGTATTGGTCGTTGCGGCTGGCCGCGACGAGGGGCTGCATCAGGATCATCTGCAGGACCGGCCGGGCGAAATATTGGGTGTGTTCCTTGCCGTTGACGGTGATCTTGCCGGGACCCGGCTTGACCCAGACGCGGGCCACCGCGTCCTTGCGTTTGCCGGTGGCGTAGGCGCGGCCCTGGGCGTCGAGCTTCTGCTCGTAGACGGGCTGCTGGGGCGGGGTAGCGGCTTCGCCCTCACCCTCGCTCTCGCCCTTGAGCTCCGCCAAATCCTCGAGCGTCTTGGTGTCCTGATCAGCCATTGGACTGGACCCTTGCGGTGTTCTTTGCGTTCATGGCGACGACGTCCAGCGGCTCGAGCTGCTGGGCCTGATGGGGGTGGTCGGGACCGGCGTAAATGCGCAATTTCCGCAATTGCTGGCGCCCGAGCGGACCCTCCGGCATCATCCGGCGAACGGCCATCTGCAGCACGCGCTCGGGCCGATCGCCGTCCAGGACCTGATGCGCCTTGGTCTGCTTGATGCCGCCGGGATAGCCGGTGTGGCGGTAATAGGTCTTGGCGTTGCGCTTGTTGCCGGTGAACTGGATCTTGTCGGCATTGACCACGACGATGTGGTCGCCGCAATCGACATGCGGCGTGAAGGCCGGCTTGTGCTTGCCGCGCAGGCGGGTCGCGATCAGCGCGGCGAGCCGGCCGACCACCAGACCTTTGGCGTCGATCAGGAACCACTTTTTCTCGATTTCGTCGGGCTTTGCCGTATAGGTGCTCATCGCAGCAGCCGTGTACTTTCGCCTCGAGGGCACGTCCGGTCGTCGCGACCGGTGATTGCGTGACAGCGCCCGGCGCGGTCTCGCGCCCCGAGCGAGCGCCGTTCTAGTGCCGGCGACCTCTCAAGTCAAGCGATAACTTGACGATTATGATCATGATTACAGAGGCTTATATATATGGTAGTATATTACCTCAACCCCGGGAAACGACCCCGGACCGGGGCCTGGCGGGGGGTATGCCGGCCGGCGGCGCCTGGGGCGTCGCGGCACGCGCACGCTTCCTTGACAAGCCTTCCGGTTCGGGCACAAAGGTGGTCGTTGGGCGCGCGACGGAGTGGAGGAAGGGCCGACCATGGGAAGACATCTGCGTATCGCTGCCGCTTGTCTCGTTGCGGCGTTCCTCATGCTCGGACCGGCCAGCGCGCAGGACATGCCGCAGCCGGGATTCCAGCAGGTTACGCTCACCCAGGACATGGTGAAGCGCTTTGTAAGCTCGTTCCCGCAGCTCAAGGCGCTGGGCAAGAAATACGAGTCCGAAATACCCCAATCCGCGGACAGCTCCAGCGGCCCTGCCAGAACCGTCTCGGCCTATATGACGAGCGCGGCGGCGCGGGCCGAAATGCAGGGCATGCTCGCGGCCCACGGTTTCGGCGACTTCGCCGACTGGTCCAAGGTCGCCACCAGCGTCGCCTTGGCCTATGGTTACGCCAAGTCGGGCAAGAGCCCCGATGAGATGGGCGCGCAGGCCGACCGCGCCATCGACAATATCCGGAACAATCCCAATATGCCGGATGAACAGAAACAGCAGGTGATCGCCATGATGCGCAAGCAGATGGGGCTGATGGCGCCGCCGCCCGGCAATGTGGACCTGGTGAAATCGATGATGGACGACATCAGGCCGGTGATGGAAAGCGACTAGGGGCGCAACCCGATGATGGCTCATACCGCCCAAACCACGATCGAACCGGACGCGGGCTCCCCGCTTCTTCGCGAAACGCGGGGCTCGACGGCGCTATTGACGCTGAACCGGCCGGACCAGCGCAACGCCCTGAGCGAGGCGCTGCTCGCCGAGCTGTTGGCAGCGCTCGAGGCCTTGGGCAAGGCTGACGACGTCAAGGCCGTCGTGGTGACCGGCGCCGGTCCCGTCTTCTGCGCCGGCCACGATTTGAAGGAAATGACCGCCCGCCGCGGCGACGCCGACCGGGGCCGCGCCTATTACGCCAAGATCATGGGGCTGTGCTCGCGCATGATGCAGGCGGTGATGGGCTGCCCCAAGCCGGTGATCGCCGCAGTCCAGGGACCGGCGACCGCGGCCGGCTGCCAGCTTGTGGCGAGCTGCGACCTGGCGGTGGCGAGCGAGACGGCGACCTTCTGCACGCCGGGCGTCCATATCGGCCTCTTCTGCTCGACCCCGATGATCGCGCTCTCGCGCAACGTCTCGCGCAAGCACGCCATGGAAATGCTGTTGCTCGGCGATAACGTCGGCGCGGCGCGGGCGCACGAGATGGGCCTCGTCAACCGGGTCGCTCCCGCGGCGGACGTCCTCGGTGAGGCCTTCGACCTCGCCGCCAAGATCGCGGAAAAATCGCCGGCGGTCGTCGAGATCGGCAAGGAGGCCTTCTACCGCCAGATCGAGATGCCGATCTCGCAGGCCTACGACTACGCCTCGGAGGTGATGGTCGCCAACATGCTGCACCGCGACGCCGAGGAAGGCATCGGCGCGTTTCTCGAAAAGCGCCCGCCACGCTGGAGCGGCGGGTAACGGCGCGCGCGGGCGACGAACAGATGAATCACGACCGTTACAGCGACGCCTATATCCGCGGCATTTTGACGACCTACAAGACGATCGCGATGGTGGGCGCCAGCCCCAATCCGATCCGGCCGAGCTACTTCGCCATGAAATATCTTATGGAGAAGGGCTTCCGGGTGATCCCCGTCAATCCGGGCCATGCCGGCAAGACGCTGCTGGGCGAGCCGATTTATGGTGACCTCGCCGATATCAAGGAACCGGTGGAAATCGTTGATATATTTCGCAATTCGAAGGCCGCCCTCGCGATAACCGAGGACGCGGTCGCGATCGGCGCCAAGGTGGTGTGGATGCAGCTAGGCGTGCGCAACGACGAGGCGGCCAGATTGGCGGAAGAGGCGGGGCTCGAGGTGGTGATGAACCGCTGCCCCAAGATCGAATATGGCCGGCTTTCGGGCGAAATCGCCTGGGCCGGCGTCAACACCCGCACCATTTCCAACAAGCGTCCGGGGCTGGCGAGCGGATTTCAGCACCGGGTGATTGGCGGCGCGCGCCGTAAGCCCGCCTAGACGCCCTGAACCATTCGGACACCGCATCCCTGGCCTGCCCGTGCGGCCCGCTTCGAAGAGGGAACCCCATGAGCCAAGACCGCGAACCGCGCT
Source organism: uncultured Hyphomicrobiaceae bacterium (assembly GCA_964454415.1). GTDB lineage: Bacteria > Pseudomonadota > Alphaproteobacteria > Rhizobiales > Methyloligellaceae > JAJFHN01. The sequence continues at coordinate 3,871 of CAYVYD010000259.1, forward strand.
TCGACACGCTCGCCGTCCACGCCGGCGCCGCGCCCGACCCCGCGACGGGGGCGCGCGCCACGCCGATCTACCAGACCACCTCCTACGTCTTCGACAACGTCGATCACGCCGCGGCGTTGTTTAATCTGGAGACCTTCGGCAACATCTACACCCGCATCATGAACCCCACCCAGGCGGTGCTGGAGGAACGCGTCGCGGCG
>CAYVYD010000260.1:0-4021 GCA_964454415.1 uncultured Hyphomicrobiaceae bacterium
GGCGCGGGCTCGCGAGATCTCGGCCTCGATCTCCGATTGCGCGAAGGCGCGCAACGCTTCCGGTGAAAGGCCCAAAACGTCTCCGCCCGAAACGGCGAGCGCCCCCTTGCCGTTAAGCGAGCTCGCCAATCCCTTGGGTGTTCGGCCGATGCCGCTGAGCGAAAGATCGATATCGGCGCGTCCGTTCGCCAGCGGCCGGCCGGCGCCGAGAGCGCTGGCGCGCGTCAAGTCCGCGCCCTTCACGCGCGCTTGGCCGGTGAGTGCCAATCCATCCTCCCGCTGTTCGAGTTTTGCGGTGATCGCGGCCGAACCGCCTTCCCATTGGCCGTTTAGCTTGGTGACGTCGATCTTGCCGCCTTCCATCACCGCCGCCAGGTCGGCGTCGCTCATCACCAAGTCGCCCGCCAAGCCGAGGCGCTTGGCCTTCAAATTCAAATTTCCCTTGAGATTCGGTATCGCCTCCATATGGAAGCCGCGTTCGGCCCAGCGTGATTCCGCCACCCCCTCGCTGCGGGCCCGGGCGCGGCTGCGGGCGTTGCCGACCACGGGGCGTTGGCGCCAGGCGATCAACGGACGCAGCATCGGCGCGAGACTGGCCTCCTCCGCCTCGATCGAGGCCCGGAGGATCGGCCGCTCGCCGCTTGCGTCCAAGTCAATCGAGCCGGTGAATCCGGCCCCGCCGAGCTTGCCCTCGATATTGCTGAACCGGTAGGTTTCGCCCGCGATCTCGAGTTCAGCCCCGGCGTCTACGGCGCTGGTTCCGGCGCGGGGACCCAAGTCCAATCCGGCAAGCAGCAGCACCGGCTCCACATCGCCCGCCTGAAGCTTGCTTTTGCCTTCGAACGCGACCTTGCCGGACGACATCGAGGACTTGCCGTCGATCCGCCAACGGAAACCGCCGACCTGCAGGCGAGCCGAGGTTTCGAAGGCATCGGTGGCGGCGCCGTCGGCCTTGAGGGCAATCCTGCCCGGCTCACCGCGGAAGGACGCCAGGCTGTCCTGGCCGATGCTCGGGAAGAGCTGCCGCATCATCGCCGCGCCATCGCTGTTGCCAAGGGTGCCCTCGACGTCGAAGCGGCCCTCATTGACCTTGGCGAGATCGCCCGCATAGCGGACCAGCAGGTCGATGTCGCTCTTGTTGAACGCTCCGCCGAGGCGGGCCTCCATGCCGTTCTTCTGGTCGTGCTGGGATTCGATGGCGATGGCGACGTGCATGGGCGCCATCTGGTCCGCGCGTTCGGCAAGCAGGTCCTTGGCCGGAAGATCGAGGATCGACCAGAGCGATTCGATGCCCTCCGGCCCCGGCGCATCGGCGGTCAGCATGATGCGGCCTGAGGGTTGCTTGTCGAGGCCGGCCAATCCGCCTTCGGCGTGCAGGACCAATCCTTCCGCCGAGCGCAGGGTGAACCGTTCGATGGCGAGATCGCCGCCCGCCAGCGAGACCTTGGCGGCGAGGGTCGCCTTCGCCAAACCGGGCAACTTGGCGGCGGCCACGTGCAAATCGATATGCGCGTTGGCGCGCGCCGTCCACGGCAATCGGCCGGAGGGACCATCATCCCTGCCATCGCCGCCCTTCTCGCCGCCGCCGGATGTGACCAGGCTCAGCAGCGAAGGGATGGTCGCATAGGCGCCGAAAAGCCTGTTGAAATCGAGCCCATCGCCCGTCAGGTTCAACGAAAAGGTGGGGCGCTCGCCCCACTGATTGCGCAGACTGCCCGCGAATTCCGCGCCGAACAACCGGCCCTTGGCGCCTCGCAGGACGAGCCGTTCCCTGTCCGCCTCGATGGCGGCATCGAGCGCGAAGCCTCGATCCTCGCCCACCGTCAGCTGGTCGTGCGGGACATCGCACCATTTGAGCAGCCGGGAGAGCTCGTTGCCCTCGAGGTTGACGCTGCCGACGAAACCGGTGCCCCTGCCCTTGTCGTCCAGCGTGCCGGCGATCGTCAGCCGGTTGTCGCCGGGCAAGCTCAGCGAGAGACCGGTCATGGTGAGGGAGCGGCCGTTGAGATCGACCTGCCCGTCGATACCACTCACCACGTCGCCCGCCAGGCCCGCCTTTTCGATCGCGACGTGGAGGTGTCCGCGCTGGACGCGCGCGCCTTGCCGAACCGCCTCGTCGAACAGCGCCAGGATCATCTGATCGAGCCGCTTGGGCGCCTCGCCCGCGCCGACGATCGCGTTCAGATCGACCCAGCGGCTGGTGATGTCGCCGTCGATCCCGAGGCCGCCGAGCCAGGCGACGTTCAGGCTGCCGCGCAGAATCTGGGGCTGGCCTTGATTGCGGACCGTCACCTCCAGATCGTCGAAGCGCGCCTCGTTCAATCCCACCGCCAGACTGGCCTGCAATTCGAGCGGCGCCTGTGGCACGGCGGGCTCCGCCGTTTCCGCCGAAGCCTCCACGCGGTCACCGTATTGCGCGACGATCCGGCCTTCGAACGAGGGATGCGCAACGGGGTTCGACAGGGTTCCGTCCAACACCATGTTGCCTGGTCCCTCGGCGTCGCGGACGACCGCCTTGAGCCGCAATCCGCCGTCCTGCTCCCGGTGTCCGGTCGAAAATCTGATCTCGCGCTCGATCCCGTCATAGCTGAACCGGCCGGTGAATTTGTAGGGGCCCTCCAGGCTGCGGGCTGAGAGGTCTCCGGTCAGGTTCTCGAGCTTGACGGCGGCGCCACCGGAACCCCGGTCGAGGACGATCGTCGCGTCCGTCAGTTCGACCGAGTCCAAAGCGACCTCGCTGGGCGCGAAGGTCAAGTCGCCCGCCGCGGGTCCCATGTCCCGCCAGCTCGCCTGGCCGTTATCGGTCAGCTTCACATTGATGATCGGCCGTTCGATCTCAATCTCGCGGGCCTCGAGCGCGCCTTTCAGGAGCGGCGCCACCGACAGCCAGACGGTGAAGGATTCGGCTTGTGCGAAGGGGGTGTCGATCTGTCCATTGTCGTCGGCGATGCGCACCTCGCCGAACCGCAACAGCGGCGTCGGCAGCAGCCGCAGGCGCACGTCGCCGCCGACGAAGACGTTGCGGCCGACGAGCTTGGAGGCCTGCGCCTCGAACACGTGGCGGTAGCTGTTCCAGTCGATGAAATGGGGAACGGCAAAGGCCAGCGTCAGCGCCGCGATGACAAAACCAGCAACTGTGAGAAAAAACGAATTCACCGCTCTCATCCAAACTCGGCCAGATCCCGCCGTGACGGCCGAGTAACGGGACATTCATTCAGCTCAATCCGGTACAGCGGGCCTCTCTAATCTTCGTCAAAGCGCGAAGATCTTGCCGGGATTGAGAACATTGTGCGGATCTAACGACCTTTTTATGGCAGCCATGACCTCGACGCCAGCGCCATGTTCGGCGAGCAAGTGTTTCATCTTGCCCTGGCCGACGCCGTGCTCGCCCGTGCACGTTCCCTCCATGCGCAGAGCCCGCTCCACCAGGCGCTCAACGAAAGCTTCCGTCGCCTTGACGTCCTTGGGGTTTTCCATGTCGACCAGGACGACGAGATGGAAGTTGCCGTCGCCCACATGGCCGACGAGCGGTGCCACCAGGCCCGAGCGCTCGATGTCTTCATGGGTTTCCCGCACGCATTCGGCGAGGCGGGAAATCGGCACGCAGACGTCGGTGATGACCGCCTCCAGGCCGGGCTTGAGGCCGCGCGCCGCCCAATAGGCGTCGTGGCGGGCCTTCCACAACCGCCGGCGATCCTCCTCGCGCTCGGCCCATTCGAACGCGCCGCCGCCCTCGCCCGCGGCGATCTCGCGCAAGGTCTCGACCTGCTCGCGCGTCGCCGTGGGGCTGCCGTGAAACTCCAGGAACAGCGTCGGCACCTCTGCAAGCTCGAGCTTCGAATAAAGATTGCAGGCCTTGACCTGGAGCGGGTCCAGCAGCTCGATCCGCGCCATGCCGAGGCCGAGCTGAATGGCAGCCATCGTCGTATTGCAGGCGCCCTCCAGGCTGTCGAAGGGACAGACCGCGGCGACGATGCTCTCGGGGATGCCGTAAAGGCGGAGCGTGAGCTCGGTGACGATG
>CAYVYD010000261.1:0-4001 GCA_964454415.1 uncultured Hyphomicrobiaceae bacterium
CCGGCCCCGCCGGGGTGATCGCGGTGTTCGCCCTCTATGCGTCGGTCCACGCGCTGTTGCGGCTCACCGCCTCGCCGAACCTGCCGCAGGACGACGTCATGGCGGTGCTCTATTCGCAGACGCTCGAGCTCGGCTACAGCCTCCGCCAGCCGCCGCTCTACGACTGGATGCTGTGGGGGGTGGAGCGGCTCACCGGGCCGACGCTCGCGGGCTTCCTGCTGCTGAAATACGCGCTGCTGACCGCGACTGGCCTGTTCGTCTACCTCGCGGGGCTGCGCATCTACCGCGACCGCGCCTGGGCGGCGCTCGCCGCCTTCTCCCTGTTGCTACTCTACCAGATCGGCTGGAACATCCATGAGGGGGTGACCCACACCGCCGCCATGATGTGCGCCATCGCGGCGACGTTCTGGGCGTTCACGCGGCTCGTCGAAGAGAGGGCGTGGCGCGATTACGCGCTCTTCGGCCTGGCTCTGGGCTTGGGCGCGCTCACCAAATACGGCTTCCCCGTGTTCGCCGCGATCCTGCTTGTTGCGGCCCTGCCGCAGCCCGCCATGCGGGCGAGGCTGCTGACCGGGCGCATGGCCGCCGCGCTCGCCCTGGCGGGCGCGATCGCCGCGCCCTTCGCCCTTTGGCTCGCCTTTCACGACCACGACCTCGCCGGTCTCTATGGCCAGACGCTCTCCTCGGGTGCTGCGCCCTATTGGCAGAAGGCCGGACGCGGCGTCTTCCTGGCGCTGCGTTCGACGCTGACCTTTCTCTCGCCGCTCATCCTGCTGGTGCCGCTGATCTTCACCGGCGCGCTCGCCGCCATGGGCGCGGGCCTGGCCGAGGCGCTGCGCCCGACACGGGATCTCGATTGGGAGAAGCTGCTGCTGCAGATGGCGCTTGCCGCACTGCTTCTGATGCTGGCGGCCGCGCTCTTCACCGGCGCCGCCAATTTCCGCATGCGCTACATGCACCCCTTCTATCTGCTGACGCCGCTGTGGCTGATCGCCATGGCCAGACGCGGCCAACGCCGCGCCTGGCAGCCCGCTCTCTTCATCGCCGTCTCGCTGCTCTTGGCGGGCGTCGTCCTCGGCCTCCGCGCCGGCAACCTCTATATCGGCGAGCCGCCCTTCTGCTCCAAGTGCCGGGAGATGATCCCTTACGCGCCTTTGGCCGACGCATTGCGCGAACACGGCTTCCAGGCCGGCACCATCATCGCCGGTTACCGGCATACGGCCGGCAACATGCGGCGGTTGTTCCCACAGGCGCGCGTCGTCGCCCTGCGGCGGCCCCGGGTGGTGCCGCCGATCAGGCCGGGCGACCGCGAGGGCCAGGTCGCCGTGGTCTGGGATCCGAGGAGCGAGGGGGAGGGCCTGCCCAAGGGGGCGGCACAGCAGGTCGCGGCACTGGGGGGGAGCCTCGCCGGCCGCGAGCCCCTCACCGTCCGCGTCCCCTGGACCCATCTCTGGCGGGCCACCGGCTACCGCCATTCGGAATGGAAACTCATTGTGATTGACCTCGCCCGGCAATAGGTTTGGGGCCGCGCCCAGCAGCAAGGAGACGTATCACGTGACCGATCAGCCCATCGCGCTCTACTTCTGGCCGACGCCGAACGGCTTCAAGATCACCATCATGCTGGAGGAGTGCGGACTGCCCTACGAGGTCAAATTCGTCAATATCGGGCGCGGCGAACAGTTCGCGCCGGATTTCCTGAAAATTTCCCCCAACAACCGGATGCCGGCGATGGTCGATCCCGACGGGCCGGGGGGCGAGCCCATCTCGGTGTTCGAATCGGGGGCGATCCTGCAATATCTGGGGCGCAAATCGGGCAGGTTCTATCCCCGGGAGGAGCGCGAGCGCAGCGAGGTCGAGCAATGGCTCTTTTGGCAGATGGCCAATCTCGGACCGATGGCGGGCCAGAACCACCACTTCCGCAGCTACGCTCCGGAGAAGATTCCCTACGCCATCGAGCGCTACACCAACGAGGTGAACCGGCTCTACGGCATCATGGACACCAGGCTGAAGGACCGGGACTTCCTCGCCGGCGACTATTCGATCGCCGACATGGCGGCCTATCCCTGGGTCCGCCCCTATAAGCGCCAGGGACAGGATCTGGCCGATTTTCCGCGTCTGGAGGCCTGGTTCGGACGGATCCACGACCGCCCCGCCGTCGCCCGCGCGATCGCGCTCGGCAAGGAGGAAGCGGCCAAATTCGACCTCGCCACCGACAAGGAGGCCCGGGCCGTGCTGTTCGGCCAGAGGGCGCGCACGGGTTAGCCCGATTTCGGCCGGGGACGCCGCGCGCGGGGCGGCCCGCAGGGGCCCGTCGAAACGCCAGCGTTAAACATCATCGTTCGGCGTGGTTAGCAATCCCTATTCGTCCTTGGTCAAGAATGTATTGATTTCGCGGAAAAATTTACGAATCCCCGCGTTTTCAGGCCAAACCGTCAATTAGTATTACCAGGCGTTAGGCTTCCTTGCGCCGCCATTAAGCGTATCTCTTTACCTGATCTTGAAGCGTTGATCTCAAAATCCTCCCCATTACGAAGCGGAACAAGCTTCGATACACAAGAAGACAATAGAGCCGGAAAGTATAGATAGGATCTATTTACTATTCCGGCCAAGTCGAACGGGAAGGACGAAAGATGGCACGGATCAACTTTGAGATCATTGAAGCGGGTGGGCCTGCGGCCCATGGATGCGCTTCGGAGGAACTCTTCGAGCTGGGATTGACCTACTGTACGGGGCGCGACGTCGAGCAAGACCTCATCGACGCGCACAAATGGTTCAATCTCGCCGCGCTCAAGGGCAATCGCGAAGCGCTCCAACACCGGGTCGAGATCGCCCGCGAGATGACGGAACAACAAATCGCTCTGGCGCAAAAACGCGCCAGGGAATGGTTGGCCGCCAACTAAACCAAAAGTCCGTGGTCTAACACGGACACGGCCGCTGCAGGGAGGCGGCCCAGGGAGGCGCTGGAGAGGCGTCGATAAAAAAAGCAGATGAGGGGAGGCGAGGGCCGCTAGCGCGGTGCCTCGCTGTCCTCGCCGCTCCGCCGGTCCTCGGCGGCGGGCTCCTCGGAGCCCGAGCAGTTTCTGAACAGCGAAACCAGGCAGTTGTAGGTATAGGAAGCGGCGCCGCCGACGACTTGGCCGGTGCTGCGCGCGACGGTGCCCACGGCCCGGCCCGTGCCCTTGGCGACGGTTCCCACGGCCCGTCCGGTGCCCTTGGCGGCGCCGCCCACGACGCGGCCGGTCCCCCGGATCGCGCCGCCGACGGCTTCGCCCGCGCCCTCGCTCGTCGATTTGATCGTGCGCGTCGTGATGTCCACCAGCGTATCGGGCTTTTCCGGCTCGGCCTGTTGCGCCTGGGGGGAGGCGGCGGCGCCTTCGCCCTTGGCATCGAGTTTTTGCAGCCGCTTGTCGATCGCCCCTTGCAGGGCAGGGGGGATGTTCGGGCCGTTATAGGTGTATCGCTTGGGCACGCCCTTGCAGCTGGCAGCGTCGTAACGTGCCGCCCCGCAGTTCTTGTGGCCGCCCGCGGCGGCGCTGCGGGCGATGCAGTAAAGCCGCAGGGCCTTTTCGCCCGGATCGTTGCGCGGGGTGGCGACGGTGCAGGCATAGACGCGGTTTGGCTCGAGGCAGGTGACGCAAAAAGTGCTCTCGCCCGCCCGCGCGGATCCGGCCGCCGCCAGCCCGGCGCCGAGCGCGGCAATCGCGGTTGCTATGTGGCGTGCCTCAATCATGCCTTCGTCGATCAGGCTAAACGCGCGAATCGAAACGCTCCGAGCAGAGGCCTCGCTCGACCGATTCGCTACGCCGATTATCACACCCTACCCCATAATTCGTGACGGATAAAATGCGCAAGTTGGGCCGCAAGCCGCTGCACCGCGCCAGCCCGCCCGCCGCGAGGACCGGAAAGAGCCTTGAGGGCGGGGCTTGCGTCATGTAAGCCGGTAGGCGGAGAGGTGGCCGAGTGGTCGAAGGCGCTCCCCTGCTAAGGGAGTAGACGGTAAC
>CAYVYD010000262.1:0-3987 GCA_964454415.1 uncultured Hyphomicrobiaceae bacterium
TGCGGGACCCGCGAGCCGTTGGCGCTCGACAGGGTGATCATCGGCGATTGCGTCGAGGCGCTGACCAACCTGCCCGAGGCCAGCGTCGACGTCGTCTTCGCCGACCCCCCCTACAATCTCCAATTGGAGGGCGAACTCCGCCGCCCAAATGACAGCCGCGTCGACGGCGTCGATCAAGAGTGGGACAAGTTCTCGAGCTTCGCCGCCTATGACGAGTTCACCCGGAGCTGGCTTTCTGCCTGCCGCCGCGTGCTCAAGCCCCACGGCACGCTGTGGGTGATCGGCAGCTACCACAACATCTTCCGCGTCGGCGGCACGCTGCAGGATCTGGGCTATTGGATCCTCAACGACGTGATCTGGCGCAAGACCAATCCGATGCCCAACTTCCGCGGCCGCCGATTCACCAACGCGCACGAGACGCTGATCTGGGCGGCCCATGGGTCGCGCTCCCGCTACACCTTCCATTATGAATCGATGAAGGCGCTCAACGACGATCTGCAAATGCGCTCCGACTGGCTGCTGCCAATCTGCTGCGGGGCCGAGCGGCTGAAGCGGGGCGAGAAGAAGGCGCATCCCACGCAAAAGCCCGAGAGCCTGCTGCACCGGGTGCTGCTCGCCTCGACCTCGCCCGGCGACGTGGTCCTCGACCCCTTCTTCGGCACCGGCACCACGGGCGCGGTCGCCAAGCGGTTGGGGCGGCGCTGGCTTGGCGTCGAGCGCGATCGGGCCTATGCGGCGCTTGCCCGCGCGCGCATCGAGGAGGTCGTGCCGCTGGCCGAGGCAAGCCTCGCCGCCGCGCCGAGCAAGCGCTCGGCGCCCCGCATCCCCTTCGGCACGCTGATCGAGCTCGGCATCATAAAGCCCGGCGCCAGGATCTACGATCCCAAGGCCGAGCATTCGGCGCTGGTGCGCGCCGACGGCACCATCGCCTGCGCAGGAGCGGAGGGGTCGATCCACAAGATCGGCGCCCGGCTTCAGGGGCGCGAGGCCTGCAACGGCTGGACCTTCTGGCACACCAAGCAGGGGCGCGAGCTCAAACCCATCGACACGCTGCGGGACGAGGCGCGCGAACGCTTGGGGCTCACAGCGGGCTAGTCGGCCCGCCCGTCCAGGTGGCCGAGGGCGTGCGCGACCACCTTGCGCATCAGGCTGGGAAGCGCCTCGCCGGCGAGATCGGCGCGCTCGACCCATCGCCACCGCGCGCCGCCGCCTTCCGGCAGCGGACGCTCTCCCGCCGGCAGGCGCAGGCCCCAGACCTCGAGCTCCAGGTGGAAGTGGGTGAAGGTGTGGCGCACGCCGCCCGGCAGCCTGCGCCAGTCGCCCTCAAAGGGCGCCGGTGACGCGCCAGTCCCCGCGTCCGGCCAGGTCTCCTGCCCGCTCCAGCCCGAGGACGGCACCTCCATCATCGCCCCCAGCAGCCCCTTCTCCGGGCGCCGGCGCAGCAGCACCGCGCCGTCGCCGCCCAGCGCGAAATAGGCGTTGCCCCGCCGCCGCGGCTTCTCGGGCCTGGGCTCGCGGTAGGGAAGCAACGCGGCGATCCCGCGCGCGCGGCCGGCGCACGCCCCGGTAAGCGGGCAGTGCCCGCAGGCGGGCCGCTTGGGCGTGCAGACTCCGGCGCCCAGATCCATCATCGCCTGGGCGAAATCGCCCGGCCGCTCGTCCGGCGTCAAATCGCCGGCGAGGGCGCGCAGGCGCCGCTTCGCCCCCGGCAAGGGCTCCTCGAAGGCGAACAGCCGCGCCACCACCCGCTCCACATTGCCGTCGACCACGGCGACCGGCCTGTCGAAGGCAATCGCCGCGATCGCCGCCGCCGTGTAGGGCCCCACGCCCGGCAGCGCCTGAAGCCCCTCGATTGTGTCCGGGAACCGCCCGCCCAGCTCATCGGCGACAATCCGGGCGGCAAGGTGCATGTTGCGCGCGCGCGAGTAGTAGCCAAGCCCGGCCCAGGCTCGCATCACCTCCTCGCGCGGGGCCCGCGCCAGGGCGGCGGCGGCGGGCCAGCGCGCCAGGAACTTGGCGTAATAGGGTATCGCCGCCTTCACGACCGTCTGCTGCAGCATGATCTCGCTGAGCCAGACCGCGTAAGGGTCGGGCCGCGTGCCCGGCGCCGCCCGCCAGGGGAGTTCGCGGCGCTCGCGGTCGTACCAGCCGAGCAGCGCCGAAGCCACCGCCCTGGCGGTGGCCTGCCGCGATCCAAGCAGATTTTCCCCATCGTCCATGCCGACGCTGCCCTACCGGTTGCAAGCGGTGTATGCTAAGGGGCGAATGGCGTTTGCGGAACGGCCGAAGGCGGAAAATGGCGGCATCCCGGGTCAAGCCTGTGGGAACCGGCGCGAAATCGCTCGGCGCCCTGGCGCCGCGCGTGACCCGGGCGGCCTACCGGACGCACGGCTTTCCCGTCGCCACGCTGATCGGCGATTGGCAGGCGATCGCCGGACCCGATCTCGCCGCCTTCACCCGCCCCGAACGGCTGGCATGGCCGCAGGGAGGCGGCGCCCGGCAGACCAGCCGCGGCGCCACCCTCTATCTCGCCGCCGACGGCCCCCGGGCGCTCGAGGTCCAGCACGCCGCCCCGCAGCTCATCGATCGCCTCAATACCCATTTCGGCTACCGCGCCGTGACCCAGATCCGCATCGTCCAGGCCCCGGTCGGAAGGGCGCGCCGGCGCTCCGAGCCCCCGGCCGGTCGAGTGGAGGCGGCGCGCGAGCCCCCCGAGCTCGAGGCGATCGGCGACGATCGCCTGCGGCATGCGCTCGCCCGCCTGGCGCGCCGCGTGCGCTGAGGGAACGCCGGGCTCGACGATTACCTTTTCAATCCGTTATTTGGTGATCGCACCGCCGCCGCCTGCTAAAGGTGCGGTGAAACCACTCAAAACCGAGGAGCAAAGCCTTGAGCACATCGAAGAAGGCGCCCGGCAAAAAGCCCGAGGACGAAGGCAAGTCAGGCCTGTGGATCATGGCCCTGACGGCGGCCGCCGTCGCCGCCGCCGCGATCGCCGCCTATCTCTACGTCCCCTCGAAGGAGGGCGGCAGCCCCTCCGGAGGCGGCCCCGCCGTGAGCGGCGTCATGGCGCCCGGACCGCTGCCCGAAAACGCGCTCGGCCGCGACGACGCGCCGGTGACGGTGATCGAATACGCCTCGATGACCTGCTCCCATTGCGCCGAGTTCCACACGACGGTGTTCCCGAAACTGAAGGAGGAATACATCGACACCGGAAAGGTTCGCTACATCCTGCGCGAGTTCCCCGGCGACTCGGTCGCCTTTTCGATCTCGGCGCTCGCCCGTTGCGCCGGCAAGGACAAGTATTTCTCCTTCGTCGGCGCCGTCTTCACCACCTTCGACAAATGGGCCTGCCGCGAGTGCGACATAAAGGGCGGGATCATGAATCTGTGGAAACAGACCGGCATGAGCGAGGCCGAGTTCGACCGCTGCCTGGATGAGAAAAGCAACAAGGCAATGCTCGATGGCATCAACGAGGTGCGCCACCGGGGGCTGCAGGACTACGGCGTCAACGCCACGCCGACGATCTTCGTCAACGGCACCATGCTGACCGGCGGCAACACCTTCGAGGAGCTGGAAAAGGCGATCGATCCGCTGCTGACGGGCTGACCGCCCGTTTGGCCGCGCCGCCCGAGGGAGCAATGGCGAGGACAAACAAGGGATGCTGAGCCGGCGCCGTTTCATCGCGGGCCTGACGACGGGCGGGTCCCTGCTGCTCGCCGGCTGCAACGCGGGGCCGGGCGGGCACGAACCGCCCGAGGGCGCGCTGCTCGACCACGACGGGGCGCCGGTCCCCGAAGAGCTGATGCGGGCGGGACCGCTCGGCGAGCGGTCCTATGGCCGCGCCGACGCGCCGGTGACGGTGATCGAATACGCTTCGCTGACCTGCCCCTATTGCCGCCGGTTCCACCTCGCCACCTACCCCAAGTTCGAGCGCGCCTATATCGACACCGGCAAGGTGCGCTACATCATCCGCGAATTCCCGAT
>CAYVYD010000263.1:0-3957 GCA_964454415.1 uncultured Hyphomicrobiaceae bacterium
GTCAGCTTCCGCAACGCCAAGGGCACGAGCGCGATTGCCGGCGCCGCGCGCGGCGAGGCCGAATGGAACGTCGTCGCCGGCGCCACCTACGTATCCAAGGCCACACAGTGGATCGTCTCCCACGATTGGGCGCTGGCGCGCCTGGAGGCGCCCCTGTGCGAGGGGTCCTCGCTCGGCCTCGCCGTCAAGAACAAATGGGGCGATCTATTCGACGACGTCCGCACCGGCCATGTCTTCGTGATCTCGAACAACCGCTACGGCACCAGGCTGCGCGAGCAATATGCCGGGTCCTGCGAGGGACCGCGTCAACCGCTGGTGCTGGCGCTGCAATGGCTGGCGATCGATCTTGGCAGCCGCGATCCGGCCTATCTCATTCCACACCGCTGCGACTTCAAGCACGGCGCGTCTGGCTCGCCCCTGCTGATCGAACAGGACGGCAAGGTCTTCGTCCTCGGCGTCAACGCGGCCGAGTCCGACGGCCGCATCCTGGCCAAGAAGCTGGGCCGGACGCTGGCGCGCCAGGTCACCGCCAATTTCGCCGTCAGCGTCGCCGCCTTCGAGCCGCAGCTCGATCTCCTGCGCGAGCCAGGGGCGCCGGTCCCGCGCGCCGAGGTGCTCGGCCTTCAGAAGGGGCTCAAGGCGCTCGGTCGTTACAAGGCCGCGCCCGACGGGATCTATGGGCGCCTCACCCGCCAGTCGATCCTCGACTTCGAGCGCCGCTTCGCCCTGACGCCCACCGGACGGCCGAGCCGGGCGCTGCTCGCCACCGTCGAGGCCGCCGCCGCCGCGCCCACCACGGCCCGCAAGGAGATCGTCGCCATTTTCAGCAACCCCTCGCGCGGCGCCAATGACGTGATCGCCGTCGATCCCGAGACCGGGGAGGTGGGACGCGCCGCGCCCGAAAAGGGCGAGGAGCTCGATGCCACCTCCGAAAGGGCGCTCGCGGCCTGCCGCCTGAGCGGCGCCTCTGGCTGCCGCCTGTTCGCGGTCGGCGATGAGATCGTGTTCGAAAGCACGCCCGAGGAGGTCGCCCGGTTGATTGCCACCCGCCAGGCGGCGGCACCGCTCGCGCCCGACGCCGTCCCTCCCGCCGAGCCCACCGGTCAATCCAGATGACGCGCGATGAAGGCGGCGGTGCGCTCATCGGCGAGCGCCGCCGCCTCGGCTTCGTAATTGACCGAATTGGGCCTCGCGAAGGCGTGGCCCGCTCCCTCATAGGTGTGGAGCTCGACCTGCGGCCGCCCCCCCAGCGCCTCGTAGATGCGGGCCCTGGCCTCGGCCCCGCAATGCTCGTCCGCCTCGCCGAAATGGAGCAGCAAGGGCCGCATCTCCTCCCCCGCCTCGGCGAGCACGTTCTCGATGCCAACCCCGTAATAGCCGACGCAGGCGGCGGCGTGGGAGCGCGTCGCCATGTGATAGGCGAGCCGGCCGCCGAGGCAATAGCCGACCACGCCGACCCGTCTGCCGCCCTCCCGCAAACGGGTGATGGCGCTGTGGCAATCGGCGATGCCGTCATCCAGATAGAAGGCCCGGTAGAGCTCCATCGCACGCTCCCTGTCGGCCTCCTTGGTGCTGTCCAGATCGGTGCCGGGGGCGATCCGCCAGAACAGGTCCGGCACGATCGCCCGGTAGCCCGCCTCGCCCCAATGGTCGGCGACCGTGCGCATCGTCGCGTTGACGCCGAACACCTCCTGGATCACGACGATGCCCTTCTCTGCCGTCTCCGGCCCGCTGGCATAGGCCGCGAAGGAGCCGGTGCCGTCGCGCGCGGCGATGTCGATTCTGCCATCGGCCATGGCTGTCCTCCGGCTTCGCTCAAGCCACGGCAATGGGGTGCATCGGCCCGCAATTCGCGATAGGTTGGCCCGCGTCCAGGCACCTCGCCGGCCGCGGGTCCGCACCATAGCATCTGGAGACGCCATGCGTCCTTTCACCCTTTTCGCCAGCATCTTCCTCGCCGCCATCGGCTTCGTCGCCGCGCGCGCCGAGCAGCCGGATGCGGCGGACGCCCACCAATTTTCCTTCGCCACGATCGATGGCGGCACCCTGCCGCTTGCCACCTATCGCGGCAAGGTCCTGTTGATCGTCAACACCGCCTCCCGCTGCGGCTACACGCCGCAATATGAGGGCTTGCAGACCCTGTGGCAGACCTATCGGGACCGCGGTCTGGTGGTGATCGGCGTGCCGTCGAACGATTTCGGCGGCCAGGAGCCCGAGGGGGAGGGCAAGATCCTCAAGTTCTGCCAGGCCACCTATGGCGTCACCTTTCCGCTGACCGCCAAGCAGCGCGTCGCGGGTCCCGGCGCCCACCCCTTTTATGCCTGGGCGGTCCAGACGCAGGGCCCCGAAGCCCGCCCGCGCTGGAACTTCCACAAATATCTTGTCTCGGGCTCCGGCCGCCTGATCGCCTGGTTCTCCTCGCCCACCGAACCCCTTTCCCGAGAGATGAGGCAAGCGGTGGAATCGGCGCTGGCCGCCGCCAATGCCTCGCCCGTTCCCGCCGGCGCGCCGGCCGCGGGCGGGTCCTGACGCCGCGAGCCGGGAAGCGATCGCGATGACGGGAGAGGCGGCCGCCGAACGCTGGATCGACGAGACGCTGCATCAGGCCTTCCGCTTCCGCGTCAAGGCCGAGCGCGTCCTCCATGAGGTCGACACCGAGCACCAGCACCTGATCATTTTCGAGAACCCGACCTTCGGTCGGATGATGATGCTCGACGGCATCGTGCAGCTCACCGAGCGGGACGAGTTCATCTATCACGAGATGATGGCGCACGTGCCGCTGTTCGCGCTCGCCGAGCCCGCCGACGTGCTGATCGTCGGTGGCGGCGACGGCGGAGTGCTGCGCGAGGTTCTCGAGCACCGCGGCGTCCGCCACGCCACGCTGTGCGAGATCGACCGCAGCGTGATCGACCTGTGCACGGAGTATTTTCCGTTCGTCTCGAAGGGCGCCTTCGACGATCCACGCGCCGAGATCGTGATTGCCGACGGCACCAAGCTGGTCGCCGATACCGACCGCCGCTTCGACGCCGTGCTGATCGATTCGACCGATCCCATCGGACCGGGAAAGGTGTTGTTCACCCGCGAATTCTACCGCGACTGCAAGCGCTGCCTGAAGCCGGGCGGCGTGCTGGTCACCCAGAGCGGCCTTCCCTTTCACCAGGGATGGGAGCTGCGCCAGTGCGTCGAGCATTTCAGGACGTTGTTCGCCGACGCGGCCGCCTATCTGATCACCACGCCCGCCTATGTGGGCGGTCCGATGGCCCTTGGCTGGGCGAGCGACGAGGAGGCGTTGCGCCGGATCGGCACCGACGTTCTTGCCGCCCGTCTGACGGCATCGGACCTCGAGCCGCGCTATTACACGCCCGACGTTCACCGCGCCGCCTTCGCCTTGCCCGGCTATGTGCAGGCACTGGTGGGCCCCGGAGACTGACGCCTCACGCCGCCGCCGGTTCCCGCTCCCCCGGGCGCAGCAGCAGCAGCGGACATTCGAGCCGCGTCGCGATGCTCACCACCGCCGCGTCGCCGGCGATCATCCTGCCGCCATAGCCCGCGACCAGCAGCCCGCCGCCGAGCCGTCTCACGCTGTGGGCCACGTAGCCCGGCTCTTCCGTCCGAAGCGTTTCGATGCGCACCCGCCGCTCCCCTCCCACGATCCCGGCCAGCCGCTTGCCGAGCTCCTCGGGCCCGCCCAGCGCGTCCTCCATGCCGAGAACGGCAAGCTCCCCGGCCGCGGTCCCGGCGAACCGCGCCGCCATCGAGACGATCTCGTCGAAGCGTGCCGGATCGTCGACCAACGCCACCACGCTCCCGGTTGCCTGGCGCACCCGCCCGCCCGCCATCAGACAGGCGGAAACCCCCGCCATGCAGGACGCCAGCGCCCGCAATTCACGCCGTCCCGCGCTCGACGACACCGGCTCGCCGATCACCAGCACGCCGGCGCGCTCGCCCGCCTGGCGC
>CAYVYD010000264.1:0-3920 GCA_964454415.1 uncultured Hyphomicrobiaceae bacterium
AGGCCGGGAAGGCGCGGTAACGGCTTGAACGCGGCGCGCGAAACGGCGCGCCGCGTGCCCTACCCTACCGGTGTTCTCGATTTCAGCGCTTGAGCTTGGCGACCCAGGGCACGATGTCTCGCATGGTCGAATCGAAGGCCTGATCCAGCGCGGCCACCATCGCCGGCGCGTTTCTGCCCTCGACCGGGATACGCCGCTCGAAGCCGCGCGAGGCGACCATGCGGCCACGCTGGCCGTCGACCGCCTTGACGTAGAGGTTGACGTAGGCCGTGGCCGCGCCGCCCTCCATCTCGATCTGGAAGGCGTTGAGCTGGGTGGCAAGCTCGAGATCGGCGTCGAGCCGGTCGGCCCGGGTGCCCACCGCCTTGACCAGACCGGCATTCTGGAAGGCCTGAATCATCCGCACCTGGACCAGGCTCGGCAGCCGGTCGCTCCAGGCCGCGCCCTTGTAATAGGTGATCTTCTGCGGCGACGGCTTGACCAGGATGCGGTTGGAGCCCAGCGCGCGCACCGATGTCGGCTCTTCTATGACGAGCTGGAACTTGGCCGGGCGCGGCGCCGTGACGGTCATCACGTGGGGGGTGCGCAGATCGTAGGTCGTGGGCGGCGAGGCCGCCTTCAGGGTGCAGCCCGGAAGAGCGAGAGAGAGGATTGCGGCGAGCGCTGCCGCGGCGCTAGGGTTCGCCGCCGGCGTTTTCGAGCCTCGGATTGATCGCATGCGCCGCCTTACTCCCGGCCCGGGAGTACCCCCAATCGCACCAGCGCCCTGCCGCGTTTGATCAAGCCCCTCGAAGGCGCGTCATTGGCCGGGAGTGTATTCCGGAACCTCCGAACCACCAAGCAAAAAGCTTTTTGGATCCTGCTCGAGCCGCTCCAGCACGCGGTCGAGATTCTGCGCCGCGCGGCGGCCGTCGCGCACGAATAGCTCGAACTCCTGCAGCCCCGTCTTTGCGAAACGGGAGATGCCGTCGGCGCTGTCGCCGACGGAACGGTCGAGCTTTTCGGCGAGCGCGCGGAAGGACTCGGCGGCCTCCTGCGCCTTGGCTAGGAAGGATTCGCCATCGGTGGAGACGAAGCCCGAGAGATCGTCGACCGCCTTGTCGAGCTTGTCGGCGATTCTGTTGAAGCGATCGGTCAGGGCATGGGCGTCCCTGATGACCGCGTCGAGGTCCTCCTTGCGGTTGTCGAGCACGGTGCTGACAGATTCCAGATTGGTCACCGTGCGGTGGATCGAATCCTCGTTGTTGGCGACGAGGTCGTTCAAACGGGCAAACAGCGCGTTGGCGTTGCCGAGCGCCTCGGGCGCGGCGGAGAGCAGCGAGCCCGCAGCGGCGCGGTCGGCCTTGATCACCGGATAGTCCTCGCCCTCGGCGGCGGAGAGCAGCGGCGCGTCTGGGGTGCCGGCGGTGAGCTGGATCGCCGAGGCGCCGGTCAGCCCCTGCTGGGCGATGCTGGCGTGCGAGTTGGTGCGCACGGGCGTGGTGGCGACGAGCGACACCAGGACCCTGACGTTGCGGCTGTCGACCTCGTCGATGGCCATGGAGCTGACCTCGCCCACCTTGACGCCGTTGAACAGCACTTGGGAGGCGGTGGTGAGGCCCGCGACCGAGCCCTGAAAGACGATCGCATAGGTGGCGTGGCGCCCGCCGCTCAAATTCTGCATCCAATAGACGAAGCCGAAGCCGAGCAGCAGGATGCCGAGGACGAAGCCGCCGATCAGAAGGTGGTTGGCCTTGGTTTCCATGGGGTCGATCCTCAGGCGACGACCGCGCGGGCGCGCTCGCCGCAGAAATAATCCTCGATCCAGGGGTGGTCGGGCTTGCTGCGCAGTTGCTCCGGCGTGCCGGTGCGGACCACCGTATGGTCGGCGAGCACCGCAACGCGATCGCAGACCCTGAAAATGCTGTCGAGATCGTGGGTCACCATATAGACGGTGAGCCCCAAAGTCTGCTGGAGTTTGCGGATCAGGCTGTCGAACTCCGAGGCGCCGATGGGGTCGAGCCCAGCGGTCGGCTCGTCGAGAAAGACGATTTCGGGATCGAGCGCGAGCGCCCGGGCCAGGCCGGCGCGCTTCCTCATGCCGCCCGAAAGCTCCGAGGGGTAGTTGAAGGCGGCCTCGGGCCGCAGCCCGACCATGGCGAGCTTGAGGAAGGCGAGCTCGTCCATCATCGCCTGGGGCAGGTTCAAGTGCTCGCGCATCGGCACCTGGATGTTCTGCAGCACGGTGAGCGAGGAGAACAGCGCGCCGTCCTGGAACAACACCCCCCAGCGCGATTCCATCGCCACCGTCTCCTCGGCGCTGAGCTCGCCGATTTCGCGCCCGAAGATCCGCACCGAGCCGGCGTCGGGCCTGACCAGGCCGGTGATGACGCGCAGCAGCACCGACTTGCCCTGGCCCGAGCCACCGACGACGGCGAGGATCTCGCCACGATAGACGTCGAGGTTGAGGTCGGTCCAGATCTGCTTGGAGCCGAAGCGCTTGGCGAGCCCGCGGACGCTGATCACGGTTTCCGGTTTCGCCATGGTCAGATTCCGATCGCGGACAAAAACATGGCGAAGAGGGCATCGAACACGATCACCAGGAAGATCGCCTTGACCACGGCGGAGGTGACGTGGAAGCCGAGGGAGTCGGCGCTGCCCTCGACCTTCAGCCCCTCGAGGCAGCCGACCAGGCCGATGATCAGCGCGGCGAAGGGCGCCTTGACCATGCCGGCCATGAAATGGCGGATATCGACCACCGAGTGGAGCACATCCATATAGGTGGCGGCGTCGAGGCCGAGATAGGCCATCGCCATCAGGCCGCCGCCTATCAGGCACATCATGTCGCCGATGAAGGCCAGCAGCGGCAGGACCACGATCAGCGCCAGCACCCGCGGCGCCACGAGCGTTTCCATCGGGTCGATGCCAAGCGTCCGCATGGCGTCGATCTCCTCACGCATCTTCATGGAGCCGATCTCGGCGGTGAAGGCCGAGGCCGAGCGGCCGGCAACCATGATCGCGGTGAGCAAAACGCCCACCTCGCGCAGCGCCAGGATGCCCAACATGTTGACGGCGAAGATGTCGGCGCCGAAGGGGCGGAGCTGAACGGCGGCCTGCTGCATCACGACGGCGCCGATCAGCAGGCAAATGAGCGAGATGATGGCGACGGCGCGCAGGCCGGCGTGCTCGACGTGGTGGAGGAAGGAGAGCGGCCGGAAGCGAGAGGGCTCCATGATGAGGCGGCCGAAGGTATCGGTGATGGCGCCCAGGAAGGCGGTCATCTGACGGGCGTCGCGTCCCACCCCACTCATGGTGCTCGTGAGGTCGGCGAGGAAGCGGGAGGCGGCGCCCGGTTCGGCGACGTCGGGGCGCGGGAGGCGGCCGCGGTGCTCGACCTCCTCGATCAGAATGCGAAAGGAGCGGGTAGCGCCCGAAAAGGAGGTGGCTAGGCCCGAGGCGCGCCAGCGTTCGGCGGTGCGTTGCAGCAGCCAGGCGCCGGCGGTGTCGAGCTCGGCGATGCCCGAGACGTCGACCTCGCCGGTGAAATCGGCGGTGGGCGGGATCGGCACCTGCAGGCGCGTCAGCGCGGCGTCAAGACCGGCGGCCTCGTGCACGGTCCAGGTGCCGGTCGCCTCGAGGCGAAAGACGGTGCCCTCGAGCTCCACCTGGAAGCCCGGCACGCGGACGCTGGTGGGGAGAACTACCCCTTGATCCCTCTTGAGCATGGCGGCTGCACTTATACTCTCTCGCCCCCAGGGCTTCCAAGCGCATGGATAGTTCTGACGCCAATTTGTGGCTGGGAAATGTCGTGCCTTGGGCGGCCACAATGCGCAGGATGAAGCGCTTCGACGGGGACCGGGGGACGACATGAACCGCTCGCTCAGCGTCAGACGCGAAAGCTGGCCCATCGCCGGCGGCTTTTCGATATCGCGCGGTACCAA
>CAYVYD010000265.1:0-3900 GCA_964454415.1 uncultured Hyphomicrobiaceae bacterium
GGGGAAGCCAGCCGCAGAGCCGTGACCGCCGCCGATGTGGACCGGGCCTGGCAGCTCAAGCGGGCGCCGGCCGACGCCGTGGTCCCCTGGCGGATCACCGACGTGATCGACAAGGTGAAGGCGCGCGCCGAGGCCAAGGGCCTGCCGCCGGAGCTTGCGGAAGCGCTGTGGCGGCAACTGATCGGCTGGTTCATCCAATATGAGGAAGCCAAGCTCACCGAGGCGCGCGATGCCGAATGACGCCAACCCGGCGCTGTTCCTCGACGGCGCGACCGGTCCCTGGGAAGTGGTGATCGGCATGGAGGTGCACGCCCAGGTCACCTCCAAGGCGAAGCTGTTCTCGGGCGCCGCCACCGCCTTCGGCGCCGCTCCCAATTCGCAGGTGAGCCTGGTCGACGCCGCCATGCCCGGCATGCTGCCGGTGATCAACCGGGAATGCGTCCGCCAGGCGGTGCGCACCGGTCTCGGCCTCAACGCCAAGATCAACCTGGTCTCGGTGTTCGACCGCAAGAACTACTTCTATCCCGACCTCCCCCAGGGCTATCAGATCTCGCAATTTTCCAAGCCAATCGTCGGCGAGGGCGAAGTGGTGCTCGACATGGGCCGGGAGGAGGGCGAGGTGCGCGTCGGCATCGAGCGGGTGCATCTGGAGCAGGACGCCGGCAAGAGCCTGCACGACCAGCACCCCATCTATTCCTACGTGGATCTCAACCGCTCCGGCGTCGCGCTGATGGAGATCGTCTCCAAGCCCGATCTGCGCTCGGCCGAGCAGGCCAAGGCCTATGTCGCCAAGCTGCGCACGATCCTGCGCTATCTCGGCACCTGCGACGGCAACATGGAAGAAGGCTCGCTGCGCGCCGACATCAACGTCTCGGTGCGCCGGCCGGGCGAGGCGCTGGGGACGCGGTGCGAGATCAAGAACGTCAATTCGATCCGCTTCATCGGCGAGGCGATCGATTACGAGGCGGGCCGCCAGATCGAGATCCTCGAGGAGGGGGGCGAGATCGTCCAGGAGACCAGGCTGTTCGATTCCGACACCGGCGAGACGCGCTCCATGCGCACCAAGGAGGAGGCGCACGACTACCGCTATTTCCCCGACCCCGACCTGCTCCCCCTCGAGCTCACCCAGAACGAGGTCGACCGCCTCGAGGCCGAGCTCCCGGAGCTGCCGGATGAGAAGAAGCTGCGCTTCGTCACCGCGCTCGGCCTCGCCCCCGAAGCGGCCGAACGGCTGGTGGCCGACCGCGCGGTCGCCGATTATTTCGAGGCGCTCAGCCAGGGGCGCGACGCCAACATGGCGGCGAACTGGGTTGTTAACGAGCTTATCGGCCGCCTCAACCGCGAGGGCAGGGATGTTGCAGACAGTCCGGTTCCTGCTGCTGCTTTAGGCGAAATTCTTGATCTGATCGCCGACGGCGTCATCTCCGGCAAGATAGCTAAGGATCTGTTCGATATCCTGTGGAGTGAAAAGGTCTGGACCAACGTTGGCGATACCGGGGCGATCGTCGAGGAGCGCGGGTTGAAACAGGTCACCGATACCGGCGCAATCGAGCAGATCGTCGACGAGGTGATCGCGGCCAACCCGAAACAGGCCGAGCAGGTGATGCAGAAGCCCAAGACGCTCGGATGGTTCGTCGGCCAGGTGATGCAGAAGACCGGCGGCAAGGCCAATCCGCAGGCGGTCAACGAGATCCTGCGGCGAAAATTCGGACTTGGCGGAGAGTAGACGCGCCCGCGTGCCCGGCTGGCCGGCTGGAGCGTTGCCGCGCCGAAAGCCCCCCAAGGGATTGAATGCCGGTTCCCGCCGCCTACAAGCCATGCGTGCGAATCCTCTACCACCGCAGTCGCCCTGTTCCGCCGGCGGGGCCGGTCCAGCGGTTGGATTCACGTCTCTTGCGATGGATGTCGCAAATGATGAAATCCAAACCCGGGGCGGAAAGATATGAGCCGGGATCTATTTGCAACTAATACGATAGGCCGAGATCGAATTGCCAAAAAAGTCAAAAAAATGAAACGGAAAGACCGTGTGGCGACCATGGGAGAAAGATTTTGTTAAGTGCGAATGGCTACCGTTTGTGAACGTCCGATCCCGAGGCGGCCGGTACCGCGAGGCGGTGCGCGCGGTGGCCCGCCGGTCAGGCGCCGCACCAGGCCTCGCTTCGAGGCCGCTTCAACCGGTGATTGAGCTCGAGATCGTCGCCCCATGCCGCAGGAATTCCGCCGCATCACCTTTTCGAACGAAGAGCTTCACGCCGCCCTGCTCGCTCACGTGGACGCCAAGGCCGTGATCATGGCGATGGGCAAGATCCAGGCGGTTTCGATCGAGCGGGACCGGCCGCGGGCCGTGACCGTCTATTGCGGCGTCGGCAAGTCCGACAAGAAGGTCGTCGACATTCCGGCCGACGTGGTGGTGAGCGCGTTGGTCGCCTATTGCAAGGACCAGCGGATCCCGTTGCCGCGCCATGCCCGAACCAGCATCGCCGCCGACGGCAACCGCCTCTCCCTGATCAAACGGCTCGATACGGGAGCGGGCGAATCGCAGATCCACTTGATTTAGACCGCCGCGCCTTCACCGTTTCATCCCTTGCCGCGCGGCGGGCGCCAAATGCTATGCTCCGGCGCCGAAGCGCATTGGGGGCAATCATGGGCGAGTTCCACGCCATCCGCATCCACGACTACGGCGGACCGGAGGTTCTGCGCTGGGAGCGCGTCGAGCTCGACGCGCCGGGCGAGGGCGAGGTCAGGCTCCGCCAGGGCGCCGTCGGCCTCAACTTCATCGACGTCTACGTCCGCACCGGGCTCTATCCGCAGGACGGTTTTCCCATCACGCCCGGCATGGAGGGCGCGGGAGAGATCACCGAAATCGGACCGGGCGTGACGGATTTCTCGGTCGGCGACCGGGTCGCCTATGCGGGACCCATCGGCGCCTATGGCGAGGAGCGGCTGATCGCCGCCGACCGGCTCGTCAAGCTGCCCGATGCGATCGGCTACGAGACCGCCGCGGCCGCCATGCTGCAGGGCATGACGGCGCAGTTCCTGCTGCGGCGGACCTATCCCGTGGGTTCCGGGACGACCTTGCTGTTTCATGCCGCCGCCGGCGGCGTCGGCTCGATCGCCTGCCAGTGGGCGGCGCATCTGGGGGCCACGGTGATCGGTACCGTGGGAAGCGAGGAGAAGGCGCGGGTGGCCAAGGCCAATGGCTGCGCCTTTGCCATCAATTACGCGCGGGAGGACTTCGTCGCCCGGGTGCGGGAGATCACCGGGGGCACGGGCGTCGACGTGGTCTACGACTCCATCGGCCAGGCCACCTTCCCGGCCTCCCTCGACTGCCTCAAGCCGATGGGCCTGTGGGTCAGCTTCGGCCAGGCCTCAGGAGCCTTGCCGCAAATGCATATGAGCATCCTGGCGCAGAAGGGCTCGCTGTTCGCCACCCGTCCGATGCTGTTCGATTACATCGCCGAGCGAAGCGACCTCGAGGCGACCGCCGCCGAGCTCTTCGAGGCGATCGCCGCCGGCCACGTCAAGATCGCCGTCAACCAGACCTATCCCCTGCGCGAGGCGGCCCAAGCCCACCGCGACCTCGAGGCGCGCAAGACCACCGGCTCAACGGTGCTGCTGCCCTAGCGGCGGCCGCGTCCAGGGGGGGCCGCATCGGACCGCGCGATGGCGCTTGAGCGCGTTCGCGGCGACCTGTTACATGGGCCCGGCAACAGGAGAGCGCCGCCGCCCGGCATCGCCCGCGGCGAGCGGATAGGGAAATCGGACGGGGATCATGAGCAGCAACGCCGCCGCCGCGCGGCCATGGGCGAAGGCGGGCCCGGAGGTGCCGCTCCCCGCATGGGTGACCGGCCCCGCCGGGGTGATCGCGGTGTTCGCCCTCTATGCGTCGGTCCACGCGCT
>CAYVYD010000266.1:0-3870 GCA_964454415.1 uncultured Hyphomicrobiaceae bacterium
AGGTGATGCCACCTGAACGCGGGTTGATCCAATGCAGCCTGCGTCCGGATGGACGAGGAGAGGCTGCTCTGGAACTTTGCAATCGATCGACTTTCCGCGTTCAGGTGATGCCACCTGAACGCGGGTTGATCTAGACCGGCACGCGGATGGTCGCCTTGAGGCCGCCGAGCCCCGATTCCGAGAGCGTGATGTCGCCGCCGTGGCCGCGCACGATGTCGCGGGCGATCGAAAGCCCAAGGCCGGTGCTGCCGGTCGCCTGGGTGCGGGCGTTGTCGAGCCGGTAGAAGGGACGGAACACCTGCTCGCGCTCCTCCTCGGGGATGCCGGGTCCGTTGTCCTCCACGTTGATGGTGAGCCAGCGCCTGGTGGTCGCGGCCTCGATGGCGACGGTGTCGGCGCACCGCACCGCGTTGCTCACCACATTGCCGACGGCCCGCTTGAAGGCGTGGCGCCTCAGCGGCACGACGATCGGCCCGTTGCCGGGCGAGAGCGTGACGTGCTTGCCGTCGTGACCGGCCTGCTCGCGCACCTCGCGCAGCAGATCGCGGATGTCGACGCGCGCGATCTCCTCGGCGCTGTTGCCCTTGGCGAAGGACATGTAGTCCTCGAGCATCGCCTGCATCTCGTCCACGTCGCGGCGCAGCGCCTCGGCCTCCGGCGTCTCGCCGAACAGCGCCAATTGCAGCTTGAAGCGGGTGAGAATCGTCCGCAAATCGTGGCTCACGCCGGCCAGCATGGTGGTGCGCTGCTCGATCTGGCGTTCGATTCGGTTGCGCATTTCCATGAAGGCCTGGGAGGCCTGGCGCACCTCGCGGGCGCCGCGGGCGCGGAAATCCGGCGGTGCGGGGCGGCCCTTGCCGAACCGCTCGGCCGCCTCGGCGAGTTTCTGGATCGGCTTGATCTGGTTGCGCAGGAACAGGATAGCCACGGTCAGCAGCACCAGCGAGGTGCCCACCATCCACAACAGGAAGATGTGCGAGTTGGAGGCGTAGGTCTGGCTGCGCTGGGCCAGCACGCGGAACACGGCGTCGTCCAGCTTGACGCGGATCTCGACCAGATGGGACTGGCCCACCGTGTCGATCCAGAACGGCTTGCCGATGCGCTTGCGCAGCTCCTTGGAAAGCGCCCGGTCGAGCAGCCCGAAGAACGGCTTGGGCCGCGCGGGCGGCAAGTCCTGGGGAGGCAGGATCTGCACCGAAAGGTTCAGATCCTGCTGCGCCATCCTGATCAGCTTGGCGTAGTTGTCGTCATGGGGATAGGACTCGTAGACGTTGAGCAGCATGGCGATGTCGCGCGTCGTCGCCATCGAGAGCCGGCGCGTCACCAGGTCCCAGTGGCGCTCCAGGAACACGAAGGCGACCACCGACTGCAACAGCACCACCGGCGCGATGATGATGATGAGCGCGCGCGCATAGAGCCCCTTGGGCATCTGATTGGCGATGAAGCGCGCCGCTCGCTTGAACGGGTTCGGCGCCTCGCCCGCGCGCGGTGTGGGTTGGGGAATGGCGACCATCACTCAGCGTGCAAGATATAGCCCTTGCCTCTCACCGTCTGCAGGTAAACCGGATTGCCGGGGTCGGTCTCGATCTTCTGCCGCAGGCGGTTGATCTGGACGTCCACGGCGCGCTCGCTTCCGTTGGTGCCGGTCTTGGCCAGATCGAACCGCGAGATCGCAGTGCCCGGACTTTGCGCGAACAGGCGCATGAGATCGCGCTCGCGCTCGGTCAGACGGACCGTCTCGCCGTGATGCTGCAGTTCGCCCCGGTCGACATAGAACACAAAGTCGCCCATGCGGATGGCGTCGGCGGGACCCTTTGAGCCGCGTTGTCGGCGCAGGATGTTGTTGAGCCGCAGCAGCAGCTCGCGCGGTTCGAAGGGCTTGATCAGATAATCGTCGACCCCGATCTCGAGTCCCTTGATACGGTGGTCGGGTTCGGCGCGTGCCGTCAGCATCAGGATCGGCGTCTCGCATTCGGTCCGCAGGGACTGGGCAAAGCTGAAGCCGGATTCGCCCGGCATCATGACGTCGAGAACCAGCAGATCGAAGGCGATGCCGCGCCGCGCGTTGCGCGCCTCCGCCGCGTTCTCGGCCGTTGTGACACGGAACCCGTTCTCGCTCAGAAACCGCGCCAGCAAATCGCGGATGCGCCGGTCGTCGTCCACCACGAGTATGTGGGGCGCGTTGTCGGGGAGGGGTAGGGAGGTTCTCAGCTCGTGCGTCATGGTGCTTTCCAACGCCCCTAGCCGCGACCTTGGGCCCGCCCGATCAACGCGTCAACCTTGTCGCGCTCGGCCTCGCCGACCATGTGCTTGAGGAACTCCTGTGCGGCCTTGCCGCCGTCGGCGCCCGAGGTCCGCAACGCCGCGGCGATGCGTTCGAGTTGCGGCGCCATCAGCCGCTTGGCCAAAGCGCGCCCGCGCTCGGTCGGGTAGAGCAACCTCTCCCTGCGGTCGGACCGGCCCGCCTTTTGGACGATATAGCCCTTGTCGATCAATTGTTTCAGCACCCGTCCCAGGCTCTGCTTGGTGATCTTCAGGATGTCGAGCAGGTCGGCGACCCGCAAGCCCGGGTACCGGCTGACGAAGTGCAACACCCGGTGGTGGGCGCGTCCGAAGCCGAGCTCGTGCAGGGCGGCGTCGGGATTGCTGATGAAGTCGCGGTAAGCGAAGAACAGCCATTCGGCCACGCCGACGAGGCCGGATTCCGCCGTCGCAAGCGCGCCGGCTTCACCGGATTTTCCATCGGCGGTCTCGCCGTCATCCGCGCGCCGCGCCCGTAGCGTGAGCAGCGGCTGGTCATTTATGTCAGTCATGTTGACTAATTTTGAGCCGATTGTTACTGCTGGCAACCGTTTTTGTGCACATTATTATCAACGTGATTAGCGATGCCCCCGGGGTGGTTTTGCGCCACTCGGTACGCCGGGCATGGTTGGGCCCAGTCCGCGTCGCGGTCAAGAGGGCGAAGCGAACGGGGAGTTGAGAGGTCATGGCCGTGCTGCCATACGACAACCGGGAAGGCGTGATCTGGATGAACGGCGCGTTCGTCCCGTGGGCCGACGCCAAGCTCCACGTGCTGAGTCATGGGCTGCATTACGCGAGCTGCGTGTTCGAGGGCGAGCGCATCTATGGCGGCGAGGTGTTCAAGCTGACCGAGCACAGCCAGCGCCTGCACGACTCCGCAAACACGCTCGATCTCACGATCCCCTATTCGGTCGCCGAGCTCGACGCCGTCACCCGGGAGCTGGTCCAGCGCCAGGGCCTGGAGGAAGGCTATGTGCGCCCGGTCGCCTGGCGGGGCAGCGAGATGATGGGGGTTTCCGCCCAACAGGCCAAAATCAACGTCGCCATCGCGGTTTGGAACTGGGGCTCCTATTTCGATCCCGAGGAGCGCCTCAAGGGCATCCGCATGGCGATCGCCCAATACCGCCGGCCCGACCCGCGAACCGCGCCCGCCAAATCGAAGGCGGCCGGGCTCTATATGATTTGCACGCTGGAAAAGCATCGCGCCGAGCGGGAGGGCTATGCGGATGCCCTGATGTACGACTGGCGCGGCCAGGTCGCCGAGGCCACCGGCGCCAACATTTTCCTGATCAAGGAGGGCGTGCTGCACACCCCCACCCCCGATTGCTTCCTCGACGGCATCACCCGGCGCACGGTGATCGGGCTGGCGAAGAAGCGCGGCTACGAGGTGATCGAGCGGGCCATCATGCCGGACGAGCTCGGCGATTTCTCCGAGTGCTTCATCACCGGCACGGCGGCCGAGGTGACGCCGGTCTCGGAGATCGGCCCGCACCGCTATAAGGCGGGCGAGATCTCCAAGACCCTGCTCGAGGACTACATGGCGCTGGTGCAGCCCAGCCAGGCCGTCGC
>CAYVYD010000267.1:0-3843 GCA_964454415.1 uncultured Hyphomicrobiaceae bacterium
GAAGATGAGGAAATAGGCCGCGACGGCGACGACGACCGCGACAATGACGACGAGGTCGAGCTCCGGCACGAACCACAGGATCGTGCCGACGAAGGCGGCGAAGGCAAGCAGCGCCAGCAGGCTCAAAACGCGGTCGACGATCCCGGCTATCTCCATTCCTGCGCGCTCCCCCGTTGCCTATCACCCGGCCGCGACGTCGCCGGCGAGCCAGCGGGCGGTGCGGAGCAGCCGCGCGTCGTCGCCGCGGCGGCCGACGAGCTGGACGCCGACGGGAAGGCCGTTGGGCCCCTCCAGCAGCGGCAGGCTCAACGCCGGGAGGCCGCAATAGGTCCACAGCGTCGCGAAGGCGGGATCCCCGGTCGAGTCGAGCCCCATCGGCGCCTCGCCCACGGCCGCCGGCGTGAGGATCGCGTCGAACCGGTCGAACACCGCCTCGAGCCCGGCATTCAGAACGTCGCGCCCGTCGAGCGCCTCCTGATAGGCGAGCGCGCTCACCCTGCGCCCCTCCTCGAGCGCCGCGCGCATGACCGCGCTCAGCTTTTCGCCGCCGCGCCGTTCATAGGGCCCGAGATGGCGTGCCATCTGGGCGCCCATCAAGGCGTGATGCCAGTCCTGCGCATGGGCGAAGACGCCCGGAAGCTCGACCTCCTCGCAGGCCTCGCACAGCGCTTGGGCGAGCTCGGCGAAGCCCCCGCGGGTGGTTTCGTCGGCACGCTCCCACACGGGTGATTTCACGAAGGCGATCGCCGGCCGCACCGGCGGCTCGGTGCGGCAGGTCTCGAGCAGGAGGGGTTTTGGCAACGGCCGCGTGGTCTCGTCGCCCTCATCGAAGCCGATTAGGGCGGCCGCCAAGAGGGCGCAGTCCTCGATCCCGCGCGCGAAGACGCCGATGGTGTCGAGCGCGGGTGCCAGCGTGAGAACGCCCCGGCGCGAGACGAGGCCGAAACTCGGCTTGAAGCCGACCACCCCGCAAAAGGAGGCGGGCCGGATCATCGACCCGTTGGTCTGGCTGCCGATGGCGAGCGGCGCCATTTGCGCGGCGACGGCCGCCGCCGATCCGCTCGAGGAGCCGCCGGGCGTGCGCTTGCCGTCGTGGGGGTTCCTCGTCACACCCGGGGAAAAGAAGGCAAGCTCCGTGGTGACGGTCTTGCCCAGGATGACCGCGCCCGCCTCCCGCAGCCGGGAGACGAGGGCGGCGTCGCTTTCCGGGCGGCGGCCGGCATCGAGCGGGGTGCCGTTCTCGCAGGGCATCGCCGCGACGTCGATGATGTCCTTGACCGCGACGGGGAGCCCGTGAAGGGCCCCCAGCGCCTTGCCCGTCTGGCGGCGCGCATCGGCGGCGCGGGCCTCCTCGCGCGCGAAATCGGCGTCGATGAAGGCCCAGGCCCGGACGTTGCCCTCGACCTCCTCGATCCGGGCGAGGCAGCTTTCGACCAGCGCCAGCGAGGTGATCTCGCCCGCCGCCAGGCGCTCCGCGGCCTCGCACGCCGAAAGGCTGTGGAGAGGATCAGAGCCCATGAGGGCACTTCCCCGCCGCCGTCCGCATCGAGGGGGCTAGGCTCATTTTCCGTAAAGGACCTGCGGCAGCCATAGCGCCAGCTCCGGAAAGGCGTAGAGAATGATCATGGCGACCAGCACCATGGCGAGAAAGGGCATCACGCCCTTGAAGATGTCGACCAGCCGGACCTGCGGCGGCGCCACCCCTTTGAGATAGTAGGCGGCCATCGCCATCGGCGGCGTCAGGAACGAGGTCTGCAGATTGAGCGCGACGAGAATGCCGAAAAACAGCGGATCGACGTGAAAGACCGGCAGCATCGGCAGGAAGATGGGGACGAAGATGATGATGATCTCGCTCCATTCCAGCGGCCAACCAAGCAGGAAGATGATGAGCTGGGCCATGATCAGGAACGTGATCGGCGAGAGATCGAGCCCGACGACGAAGTCCTTGATGATCTCGTGGCCGCCCAAATAGGAGAACACCGACGCGAAGGTCCACGAGCCGACGAACAGCCAGCAGACCATCGCCGAGGTGCGCGCGGTAAGATAGACGGCTTCGCGCAGCTTGTCCTTGTCGATCACCCGCCAGGCGAAATAGCCGACGAGCCCTAGATAGGTCGCGGTGTCGAGCCCGAAGGGGTTGACCTGGTGGTAGAGGAAATACTGGCCCATGCCGAGCCAGCCGAACAGCAGCATGTAGGCGAGACCCGCCGCTAAGCCGATCAGCGCGCCGGTGCCGGCAAAGACCACGGCCGCCCGCAGGGCGGGGCTCTCGACACGCAGCCGTTTGAGCCACGCCGGCGTCAGAGCGCGCCGGGGAACGACCGCCGCGACTGCGGCGGTGATCAGCAATCCGACGCCGGGCCGGACCAGGAAGCCGGGCTCGGGCGGTGCTTCGATGCCGGTCAGCGGCACGAAGACGCCGCGCAGGACAAGATAGAGAATGGCGAGAGCGAGCGTCGCCGCGCCGCCTACGCCGATCGCGTAGAGCACGGGATCGGCCCGGCCGCGCTCCTCCACCGGCCAGTCGGGCTGGACGCCCCCCTCGGCGATGGCGGCGAGCCGGTATGCGATGGCGAGGACGAGCCCGCCGATCACCCCGATGGAGGCGGCCTCGGCCGGCGTCGCCAGACCGAACAGGATGGCGCCCAGCACCGATAGGATCAGGATCGCGAGGGGAAAAAACGACGTCACCAGCATCAGCGCCGTGCGGCCGAACGTCGCCTCGGCCACGTCCTCCGCCCTGGGCTTCGGCGCCAGGCTCGGATTGAGCGCGGCGCGCCCGACGACGTAGACCATATAGAGCATCGCCAGCAGGAAGCCCGGCAGCATCGCCCCCGCATAGAGCCGGCCGATCGAGACGTTGGTGGTCGCGGCGTAGACGATCAACATGATGCTGGGGGGAATCAGGATGCCGAGGCAGCCGCCCGCGCAAATCACCCCGGCGGAAAAGCTCGTGTCGTAACGTGCGCGGAGCATCGCCGGAAGGGCGAGCAGACCCATCAGCGTCACCACCGCGCCGACGATCCCGGTGGCGGTGGCGAACAGCGCGCAGGTGCCGAGCGCCGCGACGGCCATGGAGCCGGGTATCCGCCGCCCGGCGAGGTGCAGGGAATGGAACAGGCGATCGAGGATGTTGGCGCGCTCGATGATGTAGCCCATGAACAGGAACAGCGGGACCGCGGTGAGCACGTCGTTGGAGATGACCGAATAGGTCTGGTTGGTGAGCAGGTCGAAGATCGGATTGTCGAACACCGAATTCATGCGCTCGGCGTCGTAATAGGCGTAGTAGCCGAAGAACACCGCCATCGCCATCAGCGTGAAGCAGATCGGAAAGCCGAGCAGGATGGTGAGGATGAAGATGGCGAGCATCAGCACCGCCACTTGCGGATCGCTCATGGCCCGTGCCCCCGGCCGTCATCCCCGAAGGGCGAGGAATGCTCGGCGCGCTCCTGCTCGCGCAGTATCCGGGTCTCGATTTCCTCGACATCCTCGAGATGCGGCGGCCACGCGCCATCGCGGATGCACAGGATGCAGCGGCAGACCTGAGCGAGCCCTTGCAGAAACAGCAGCGCGCCGGCGGCGGGGATCACCGCCTTGAGCTGAAAGATCGGCACGTTGGCGGGACTCGCGCTGCTGACCTCCTTGTAGAACCAGGACTCGGACGCATAGTCGAAGCCGGCGATTACCAGCGCCAGGATTCCGGGGAAGAAGAAGATCAGATAGAGCACGAGCTCAACCTTGGCCTGGGTGCTCGGCCGCCAAAGCCGGTAGAACACGTCGCCCCTCACATGGCCGTCGCGCGAGAGCGTGTAGGCGCCGGCCATCATGAACAGCGTGCCGTAC